>CAZOTM010000296.1:0-2991 GCA_964582675.1 uncultured Clostridiaceae bacterium | reverse complement strand
CCCTTACGTCACGTTTATGGGAGTTTTTAGTTTACACAAAACATTTTACACACTGCCGTAATAATGAAACAGGAGGATTGTAATATTTATAATATTACTAATATAATATGGCATTTGACGGCTTATTCTTAACAGCCATTACCCGTGAATTGAACCAAAAACTATTTGAAGCCAGGTGCGACAAGATCTCCCAGCCTGAGAAGGATGAGATCGTCCTCTCCTTCCGGAGTCGGACGGGGGCTTACAAAGTCCTTATGACTTCGGCCACCGATTCTGCCAGGACCCACCTGACCGAAATCGCGAAACAGAACCCCATGCAGGCGCCGCTGTTCACCATGGTATTGCGAAAACACATCCAGGGCGGACGGCTGCGATGCGTAACCCAGCATGAAGGCGACCGGATCATAACTTTTGAATTTGAATCCACTGACGAATTGGGCTTTCATTCAATTTACCTGTTGATCTGTGAGATGATGGGAAAGCACTCCAACGTCGTCCTGGTCCGGGCCCGGGACATGAAAATCATTGACTGCATCAAACATGTGTCCCATGATATGAACACCTACCGGCTGCTGCTCCCCGGCGCCGAATATATTTCTCCCCCGTCCCAGAATAAATTGGATCCCCAGGCCTATTTTGATCTTGACCTTGTTGGGGAGCTGGCTTTGCTCAAGGAACCCGGCTTCTTCATGAAATTCTTTACCGGCATTTCCAAAAAAACTTCGGCCGGGCTGTCCCGCCGCGTCTTAAACAGCCTCCACTCTTCTGACGGGCCAATGGAAAAGGCGATAAAGATCCGCCGGGTCATTGAAGCTGCCTTGCACACCGAAACCTATTATTGCCTTCTTAAGGAAGGCTTCCCCGAAGAGCTGAGCCTCCTCCTGCCGGATGAGACCGACCGGGAGCAGTATGATGAGATCATTGAATTTGCCTCCCCGTCCGCAGCCCTTGAATATTATTTCCTGTCCAAGGATAAAACCATTCGAGTGAAAGAGCGGTCTCAGGAGATCCTTAAAGTGGTCTCCATCAATTTAGAACGGGTGGAGAAAAAAGTTGATATTTTCACCGGAGTGATCAACGATGCCCAAGTCAAAGACGATCTGTTGATCATGGGCGAGCTGTTAAAAGCCAATCTTTACTCCATCGCCAACGGCGCGGACAAAGCTGTCGTAGCCAACTACTATTCCCCGGAATCGGACACGGTGGAAATCGAACTGGATCCCCATAAAACACCATCGGAAAACATGCAGAGCTATTTTCGCCGTTACAATAAAATGAAACGGGCCGAGGAATACGCCAAAGAGCAGCTGCTCCTGGCCAATGAGGAACTCTCCTATTTGAACTCGGTGGCTGAAAGTATCATGAAATCCGAAGATCCCTCAGATATCTCCGAGATCCGCAATGAATTGATCGTGGCAGGCTACATCAAATATCGGAGCGGCAAAAAGAAAAAGGACTCCCCGTCCAAGCCGATGCAGTTTATATCCAGCGAAGGCATTCCCATCTTTGTCGGGAAAAACAACAACCAGAATGACTTTTTGACCACCAAGCTGGCAGCCTCTGATGATACCTGGCTCCATGCCAAAGGCTACCCGGGCTCCCATGTGATCATCAAGGGGAAAAAATTCAATGAAGAGACGCTGCTGGAAGCGGCCAACCTGGCTGCCCATTACTCCAAAGCCTCGGGGGGCACCAAGGTGCCCGTGGATTACACCCTGGTCAGGCATGTAAAAAAACCCAACGGAGCAAAACCCGGCATGGTCACCTATACCACCAATAAAACCATTTATATCGACCCGGATTCACCGCGGATCCAGCGGGTCTAAAGGAGTGCTATCATGAATGAGCTTGAACTGATTGCCAAACTGAGCAACAGCTTTGGTCCCCCCGGATTTGAAGAGGAAGTGGTAGACCTCATCGTCTCCCAGCTGGAGGGCTTTGCCTGTGAATGGGACTATATGAATAACCTATATGTCCACCATCCCCACAATCGCCCCGGCAAGCCAGTCATCATGCTGGATGCCCATACCGATGAGGTGGGTTTCATGGTGCATTCGATCAACGACAACGGCACCTTGAATTTTATAGGATTGGGCGGTTGGGCAGGCAGCAACATCCCCGCCCACGAGGTAATCATCAAAACCGGCGACGGCAAGAAGCATACCGGGATCACCGTCAGTAAACCGCCCCACTTCATGACTGCGGAAGAAAAGGCCGGTAATTCCCTTACGATTGAACAGATGACCATTGATGTGGGCACCTCCTCAAAAAAAGCCACGGAGGATATCTTCGGGATCAAAGCCGGAGACCCCATCTGCCCGAAAGTCAGCTTCAGTTATAACGACAAAACGGATGTCATGCTTGGCAAAGCCATGGATAACCGCTTGGGCTGCGCCGCCGTGATAAAAATATTGGAAGAGCTGATCGATGAGGACTTGCCCTACAACCTGGTGGGAGCCTTTGCCACCCAGGAAGAAATGGGCTTACGGGGAGCAGCTGTGACTTCCCAAACCATCGCCCCGGATTTTGCCATTGTATTTGAAGGCACTCCGGCGGATGATTTGTACACCACCAAGACCCTGTCCCAAGCTGCCCTTCATAATGGCCCGCAGATCCGCCATCTGGATTCCAGCTATCTGGCTCACCGGCGGTTCATTGATTATGCCAAACAGATTGCCCATGACCATAATCTGCCTTACCAAAGCACTGTCCGCCGGTCCGGCGGTACCAACGCCGGTAAGATCCATCTGTCGGGAAAAGGTGTCCCGGTCCTGGTTTTGGGGATCCCCTCCCGGTTCATCCATACCCATTATGCCTACTCCTCCCTGTCCGACTTTAAACATACCGTGGCCCTGGGATTGGCACTGATCCGCAATTTCGACCCGGAAGCCCTGCGTCATAAACCAGGAACGGCTGCCAAATAACCAGTTGTTTAGTGAAAAATCCTTCAGGAGCCATTATTTCAGAGGCTCTGAAGGATTTTTTACTGTT
>CAZOTM010000295.1:0-2995 GCA_964582675.1 uncultured Clostridiaceae bacterium | reverse complement strand
ATTCCAAGCCAAACAGCGCCCCCTGCTTGCCGGCAGCTTCACAATTGGGTGAACCGTAGCGGTGGCAGTCCTCGGCGGTGAAGGCAATGACTTTTTTATCCAGCAGGGCTGAAACCTCTTCGGGATGCCCCGCCGGATGGATGCAGGTCATGATGATCTGGTTCTCCCGCAGGAGACCAAATTCACTCGGTTCGATCTCCTTGACCTTCACCAGCATGTCGCAGCGCTCATACATCGCTTCCAAATCCTGGACGATTTCTGCTCCGGCCGCCGCGTATTGTTCATCGGAAAATCCGCTTTTCGCCCCGCAGCCAGCCTGGGCCAAAACCCTATGACCATCAGCCAGGATGGTGGCCACTTCCACCGGGGTCATCACCACCCGATTCTCGCCCTCTTTAATATCTTTTAAAATCCCCAATATCATCATGGTCTCCATTCCGCCGCTCCCCTTGCGGCACAAATCGTCAATATTTCTCACGCCTTGTGTTATTCATCGTGTTGTCCAGCCGGTGTTTTTTAACCAATTTTTTTCAGCCGGCATTGTCCAGCCGGCATTGTCCAGCCGGTATTGTTCAGCCGGCGGTCGTTTCACTGCCCCGCTCCTGCGGATCAGGTTTTATACTGAACAAGGCTTAGTCAGTGACTACATTTTATCTTCCTGAAACAATACCGATGGGTGGTCCGTTATCTGTTACCCCTGGTGTCTGCCGATGGCTTCGGCCGGGTCGGTATAGGGCAGGTCATATTTTACCGCCGTCTCCTTCAGTGTCAGCTCCCCGCGGTAGAAGGTCAACCCCTTGCGCAGGTGGGCGTCCGTCATCAAAGCTTCCTCAACGCCTAGGCCGGCAATGCGGAGGGCATGGGGCAATGTCGCCGCCGACAGGAGTACCGAGGCGGTACGGGAAAACCCGGAAGGTATGTTGTCCACACAGTAATGAAGGATGCCTTCCTCGTAGTAGATGGGCTGGTCATGGGTGGTGGAACGGCAGGTTTCCACTGCGCCTTCGTCATCGCAGGCAACATCTACGATCATGGCTCCCGGTTTCATCAGCTTCAGGTCCCCCCGGTATACCAGGTGGTCCTTGCGGGTCTTGTCCCACAGAATGCAGTTGATCAGGACATCCGAATCCTTCAGGCAGTGTTCCAGATTTTCCCGGTTGGAATAGAGGTACTCGACATTTTCCGGCAGCTTGATCCTGGCTTTTTCCATTGCCTGGTAGCTGACGTCCAGCATGGTGACCCGGTTGCCGAAAGCTGCTGCCAGTTCGGCGGCCCCCACCCCCGACCAGCCGCAGCCGATGATGGCGATCCTGGGGGTGGGTACCCCGGTGATCCGGCTCAAGAGGAGGCCTCTGCCGCCGTGGACCGACTGGGAATAATGGAGGGCCGCCAAAAAACCGCCCTTCCCCGCCAGAATGCTCATGGGGCCGAGGAGGGGGAATTCGCCTTGATCATCCGTCACATCCTCATAAGCGATGCCGATGACCTCCCGCGACAACAGCTCCCTGGTCATTTCCAGGTGGGCGTTGGAATGGAGGTAGGTGAAGATGATTTGACCTTTATGGAGCAGGCCATATTCGGAGGGTTCGATCTCTTTTACCTTATAGAGCAGCTCGGCCTGGGCGTAAACCGCCGGTTTTTCAGCCAGGTAAGCCCCGGCTGCCAGGTACTCCGCGTCGGAAAAGCCGCTGCCTAACCCAGCGCCGTGTTCCACATAGACCATGTGGCCGCTCCTGGTCAAAAGGGATACGGCGGCCGGGGTGGCTGCCACCCGAAATTCATTGTGTTTGTTTTCCTTGGGTATGCCGATGATCACGATACGATTCCTCCAGAGTTGTCATTGTCTTGTTTGTCCAGTAAAAAACAGGCGGCAAAATGGTCCGGAGAAATTTCCCGGAGTACCGGATCTTCCACCGTACAGCGGTCAAAGCAGTAGTTACAGCGCTTGGCAAACCGGCAGCCCGGCTTCACATTGATGGGGCTGGAAACCTCCCCCTTGATGAGGGCCAGGGGTTCGTCCCGCTTGGACAGATCCGCCACGGGGATGGCCGCCAGGAGGGCTTGGGTATAGGGGTGCAAGGGGTTGGCGAAAAGTTCATCCGAGGCAGCCATTTCCACGCACTTGCCCAGGTACATGACCATGATCTTGCTGGATATGTGCTTTACCACACTCAGGTTATGGGTGACAAACATGTAGGTCAAGCCCAGGGAGTCCTGGAGATCCATCAGAAGATTCAGGATCTGGGCCTGGATTGAAACATCCAAGGCCGACACCGGCTCATCGCAGACAATGAACTTGGGATCCAATGACAGGGCGCGGGCGATCCCGATGCGCTGGCGGCGGCCCCCGTCCAGTTCGTGGGGATAGGAATTGGCATAGCGGCGGGCCAACCCCACCAGGTCCATCAATTCGGCGGCCCGGTTATAGGTCGCCATTTTGGTTTTGTACATTTTATGGATGAACATGTACTCGGCAATGACGTCGATGACGGATTTTCTGGGATCGATGCTGGAGTAGGGATCCTGGAAAATGATCTGCAGATCCTTGCGCAGTTCCCGCATTTTTCCCGGACTGGCCTTCATGATGTTCTGCCCGTTGTAGAGGACTTCCCCGGCGGTGGGTTCGATCAAGCGGAGGATGCAGCGGCCCAGAGTGCTCTTGCCGCAGCCGGATTCCCCCACCACACCAACGGTCTCCCCCTGGTAGATGGCCAGATCGATGCCGTCCACGGCATGAAGTTTGGCGCCGCCATTCAGTTTAAACAGTTTTTGCAGGCCCCTCGTCTCAATCAAGGGAGTTCTGGTATCATTCATTGTCAGTTCCCTCCCCTAGTAGGTTTGATCCAGCAGCCGCACTTCTCTCTGTGCCGGTGGTCTGAGTGAATAAATGGCATTTTATGGTGTGGGTCCCCTGGATAAAATTGACAGGGTGGACCTCGGTGCAGATCCCCATCCGGTACTTGCAGCGGGGGGCAAACACACAGCCCTTGGGCAG
>CAZOTM010000294.1:0-2998 GCA_964582675.1 uncultured Clostridiaceae bacterium | reverse complement strand
TGCCGGCTATCTTTCCGATGACAATATCAACGAGCTCTATGACGGCGGGATCTCCTTTGTTTCCAGAGTCAAAGAAAACACAAGGATCTATAAGGATGCCATAAAAAACATCCTTCCATCCATCGAAAAAAAGGAAAACCGGGTTACCTACAACGGAAGATATGCCTTCATCGAAAGATCTGAGTGCTTCGTCGGCGACAGACACAAGGCATATCTGTATCTTGGATTGGACATAAGCATGAAAAACCATGAATCCGTCAAGCTGATGGAACGAGCCACACACAATCGGATGAAAACTGATGAGGTCTTTGAGGCCATGGAGCGGCAAGGAGTCTTCGCCCTCATTTCATCAAGGCCGATCGCACGAGACAAGATCCTGCCAACCTACTACACCAGAGCTCAGATCGAACAAGTCTTTGATCTATGCAAGAACAACACAAACATGCTGCCGCTGCGGGTTCACACAGAAGAAACCTTCAGAGGCCATCTGCTCATCGCATTTGTTGCCTCAGTAATTGCTAAGAAGCTCCAGGAGGAACTCAAAGATACTTCACTGAATCCGGCAAGTGCATTCCAACTGTTGAGAAACCAAAAGTGCAAAGTGTTTGCAGACATGATCATTCCACAAGAAGCAGTCAAGAAAGTGAACGACTTGTATAAGAAGTTTGGTATGAAATCTCCAAAAACAATAGCAAGAAAACCTAATCCATTGTAGTTATAAAAACTACCCGGGAACTACAGATTAATCTTTTTTTCATTATCATACCTCCACCTCTTTAAAAGAAACATATTAGATAAAGGGTATCACAATAAACCATCTTCGCATATGTTTACATTATAGGGGAGTCTGAACTATTATTTTTTTATATGCTAAAATCGTGATTTTAGCATAGTTCAGCCAGTAAAAAAAGCAAACCACAACCGCCGGCTTAGCAGGCGGTTGTGGTTTGTAATGGAAGAGATTGGAGTTTGAACTAATCCAGCTGCTGGCTGCCCATGTTAAGGGCATAGTAGCGGCCCCTTTGGTTCATCAGGTCCTCATGGTCACCCCGCTCAACGATCCGGCCGTGTTCCAAAACAATGATGGCGTTGGAGTGGCGGACAGTGGAAAGGCGGTGGGCAATGACAAAGGTCGTCCGGCCTTTCATCAATTCATCCATGCCCCGTTCAATGGCCAGTTCCGTTCGGGTATCCACCGAGGAGGTGGCTTCGTCCAATATCAGGACGATGGGATCGGCAATAGCCGCCCGGGCAATGGAGATCAACTGGCGCTCACCCTGGGAGAGGGATCCCCCGTCAGCGGTCAGTTCCGTATGGTAGCCATCCTTCAGCTGGATGATGAAGTCATGGGCGTTGGCCAATTTGGCGGCAGCGGCCACTTCCTCGTCGGTGGCGTCCAGTCGGCCATAGCGGATATTGTCCATGATGGTGCCGGAAAACAAATGGACATCCTGCAGAACGATGCTCATGATGCTTCGAAGATCGAACTTATCGATCCGCCCGATGGGGATGGTGTCGATGGTAATGTTGCCCTGCCGGATCTCATAGAACCGGTTGATCAGATTGGTGATGGTGGTTTTGCCGGCACCAGTGGAGCCAACCAAAGCGATTTTCTGTCCCGGTTTGGCGTAGAGGGAGATGTCATTCAATACCAAACGGTCGTCATTGTAGCCAAAATCCACCCGGTCAAACTGGATGAAGCCTGCCACCGGGACCCTTGCGGTGGAGCCATCCGGTCCGGGGACCAGCCAGCAAAGATCCTTCCGTCCTCTGCAGCCCGTGGCCAGCTTGACATCCCCAGCCACAGCTTCAGGAGGGGTATCCAGGATCTTGAAGATCCGCTCTGCTCCGGCAATTGCCGCCAACAGGGAATTCAGCTGATTTGACACCATGGTGATGGGCCGGGAGACCGTTCGGGTATACTGGAGAAAAGCCGCGATATTGCCGACGGTCAATCTTCCGCCGATGACAAAGACGGAGCCCAGCATGGCCACCAGGGCATACATGACATAGGATAAGTTGCCCATGACCGGCATCAGCATGACGCCGTAGGTGGCCGCATCCGTGGCGGATACCCGCAGCTGTTCGTTTTTAAAGGCAAAGGCCGCCGAAGCGCGGTCCTCATAACTGAAGACTTTGACCACCTTCTGGGCGGAGACCATTTCCTCCACATAGCTGTTCATATCTGCCATCATCGCCTGCCGTTTCCGGAAATTCTTGCCGGATTTTGAAGCGATGACCTTAATGGCCAGGAACATCAATCCCAGATTAATTAAAACGATCCCGGTGAGGGCGGGGCTCAGGAGCACCATCATGAGAAAGGTACCCATCACGGTGACAACGGAGGTGACGATCTGGCCCAAGCTCTGTTCCAGGGCCTGGTTTAGAAGCTCCATGTCATTGGTGAAGGCGGACATGGTGCTGCCGTGACCATGGCTGTCAAAATAGACTACGGAGAGGCTTTGGACTTTTTGAAACAGCTCTTCCCGAATCCGGTGGACGATCCGCTGGGCCAGGCGGGCCATGAATAAAGTACCCAAATACTCCGCCCCGGCAATGACCACGACCAGGCCCGCCATGATGGCTAAATAACCGAGGAGTGCCTGGACGCCGCGGCCCCCCAGCAGGGAGTCGATGATCGGGCTGAGCATTCCGTTGGCGGCGATTTGGGCGCCGGAGGCCAGGAAGATCAGCAAAATGGCGGAAAAGAACAGGGCCTTGTGGAATTTTAAGTAGGCGAACAAGCGCTTTAAGGTGACGAGAGGCTGGGTGGGGACTACTTTTAAGTTTTTCGATTTCTCCATTAAACGGCCAGCCCCCTTTGCTGCGACTGCAGGATTTCATTGTAGACGGAGGATCGCTCCAGGAGCTGATCGTGGGTGCCCATGCTTTCGATCCGGCCCTTGTCCATGACGATGATCCGGTCCGCATCCTCAATGGAGGACACCCGCTGGGCGATGATCAGCTTGGTCACACCCGGCAGGTCCATCCGGAAGGA
>CAZOTM010000293.1:0-2999 GCA_964582675.1 uncultured Clostridiaceae bacterium | reverse complement strand
TCTTTATCATAAAATTGCAAAAGGTCCTCAGCGAACCGGCTATGATTTATCATGTCTCACTCTTCCTAAAAATTCATTATGGCAGTATCTTGTCGGCGATTCATTTTCTTCCCTACTGCCATCTTAACTTATTCAGCAGATTCTGGGAAATTCTTCTCGTCTCCTCCCTTCCCTGCAGTGAAGGATTTTCTTACCCGGTCGTCATAGCTTCCGGGCAGAAAGAAGCGAACCATTGGGTGAGGAAAAAAAAGCAAAAAAATCCAGCCTGCAGCCGAATTCTACTTCGCTTATTCCACTGGTATACTTTTCAATTTTCTCAATCGCAGCAGTGTGTCCTCTTAGTATGCTCAAAGCTCCCTTTGCATACTCCACTCTCTCCAAAGCTGAAATAAACCGCCAGGCAAGTCAGTCTGCCGTGACTTAGATTCCGTTTAATTCCTCCATCATGGCCCGCCGGGTTCGGTAAGCCGCGCGGAAAAAGCTAACCAGTCCCTGGACCGAAACGGCGCCTCCCGGCAGACTTTGGACATGCTTCAGCAATTGGGCAATTTCACGATATTGGCCCCGTTTGTTTGCTTCTTTTGCCATGACTCGGAGGATCTGCTCATACCTGTCTATAATTTGTGCCGGGTACCACAGGCTCAGCTCCCGGTCATAGCGCTTCAACAAACTGATCCAGGAGCTGCCCAGTACAGTTTTCAAGAGATGCTCCCGCATGTCCTCGTCGTGGTAGAGCTCGGCCAGGCGCTCATTATTTTTCACCGCCGCAAACACTTCTTCGCGCAGAGCCTCCCAGTCTTCTTGAGAGATCTGAGCCTTCAATTCAAGGATCAGGTCTCGGTCGCCGGGCTTTAATTCCAAGAGCAGCACCATCAGCTCCTTGCGGTAAGCCTCCCGGTTTCCCATCCCCTGATAGATCGCCTTCAGCCTGGCGTGATGGGAGCTTAACCGCTCTTTGGAAGCTGAGTCCAGGACAAGGCTGTCTTTCAGTATGGCGACGGCCTGTTTTGAATCGCCCAATTGCAGCCAATAGGTTACCAAAGTGTCCCGCACCTCCGGGTCAGCCCAAAAGTCAGTTGCAAAGGCAGTCATTTCAAAAACCTCATGTCCCGTCTCTGCCAATAACTGCAAATGGTAAGCCGCCCAGGGTGACGTCCCCAACCGAGGTTGGTCCGCCTGGATTGCCAATAAGTCATAAGCCCATTCCCGGCTGATTTGCAGTTTCTGTTCCAGAAACCCTGGTTCCTGGAATGAATTCGTCCAGGCGGACTGGAAAATCTCAACCTGTTCACTGGATGAATCCTGGATCAAGTGAGTCAGTTTGTCAAAGAGTTCTTCCCGAAGGGCTGGCTGGGCTGAAGCTATGATTTTCTCCAATAGGTTCACACACGCCTCCGGAAAACCCAAATATTCAAATACATAGACCTCGGAATCCAATCCCGCCAGGCTGTCCATCAAATAGAGGAGAAGATCAAAGGCATCCTTCGGATCTCCCTCATCCAGGATGGACACCAATTCATGATCCATGATGCTGAACAATTCCTCCAGCAGCTCCGCCAGATCCTCTTCTGATATCCAGCCCTCCTCCAGTTCATATGCCCTCAACAATCGTTCCAATCCCAGCCTGACCTTTTTGGGATCCACACCCTGCTGTTTCTGCCTCAGCAGTGACCGGAAGCGCAGTTCCAGGGCTTCATCCCTGGTCAACACCTCCGCCAGGTATTTCCTGACCAACCCCATGTCCGCATCCCATATCAGCTCTTTGATGGGTAAATTGTCCAAGGGGTCGGCGGCTGTGCTTAAATTCGCAGCTGATCCCCTTTCAGGCTGCTCCTGTCCCTGGTCCAAATCATGGTCGTTGGTCCAGGCGATTAAAAGGGCAGCCATGTGTTTGCAGGCATACCCGGTCTCTGCATAGGGGCAGTCGCAGTACATGCGGCCATTCTGGCCTCCCAGCCCGATTTCCACATGATACAGCTCACTGCCCTCGACTACGCCCCGCAGGACCTCCCCGTTACAGCCCAGTTCCAGGACAGCATCAGCCAGGTAGTAGTCCATGCCCCGTTCCCAAATGTGCTCTTCAAAATATTGCTGCCAATCACGATCCATTAATGTCCTCCAAAACCCCTCAATTCCTCCCTGGGCCGGTTTATTCCCTCTTTATAAGACTTCCCCGGACTTCTCCCGGGGAAACCCGCCTACTAAAACGCTTCCTTAAAACCCGGATCTCTCCATTTGTTCCATAACATCCTCAATGACTGGGAGGTTCTGCCTTAATTCGGTCTTGATCCCGCAGATCCGGCACAGATCACTGATATAAGTATTCACGATCCGATTTCTTGTCATGATCTTGCGGGGCTTGCCATGCTCCAGGATCCACCTGGTCAAATCAGTGACCAGGGACTCCCCCGCATCCATCCCCGGTTTTGTCAAATTGCCGCTGTAAACATAACCCTTTTCATGGTCGGCGATAATGGCCATCCTGGGATTCAGGGGACGGCTGAAGTTTTCATCCGCGATGGGTCGGATGAGATAAACCAGGTCTACTTCCAGACTCTTGCTGGTTTTTTTCACAGCCTTCAATTCAGCAATCAGGGCTTGATCCGTCAAGGGGATTTCAACCATTGGAATCCCGACCAGGGGGATCTTCCCGGCGCCACCCCTGCCCCGTTCTCTGGCTTCATCCCAGATGAATTCGTACATTTCTCCGTTCATATAGTCAACATGGATCCGGTGGGAGGTCTTGTATTCCAGGGCGGCGGTGAGCCAGCGCATATAGTTTGTCAGCCGCTGAACCTCTTCTTTATCCGGAAGGAAAGGGAAAAACCCGCCCTTGCTGGACAAAAAGTAAAGCCATTTATTGGCACCACGGTATTTATAGCCCAGGTCCCTGACGATCTTCAGCTGCTGAGGATCCAATTCCCGGCGGTCCCCCCAAAAGCAGGTCAGATTATCCTGACTGAACATGGCATACTCCACCGGGACCACGATTTCTTCAT
>CAZOTM010000292.1:0-2999 GCA_964582675.1 uncultured Clostridiaceae bacterium | reverse complement strand
TTCGGCTACGTTAAAGCCATGGCGGAGATCGCTGCGGAGGAAGGGAAGACCGGGCCAATCTTCGATACCATCGTCGCTACAGTGGGTTCCGGCGGCACCCTGGCCGGTCTGGCTTTGGGCAACAAGGAGCTGAAGCTGGGGAAACGGATCGTTGGGTTCAACATTGCCGCCACCGCCGAGCACTTTAACCGGCGGCTCCTGGAGATCGGGGCGGAGTTTGCACAGATCGCCGGCGGCTCGGGCTTGACCGAGGAGGATTTTACCATTATCGACGGGTATGTGGGCCTGGGCTATGCCCTCAATGTTCCGGAAGAATTGCGCTTCATCCGGGATTTTGCCAGGGACCACGGAATCGTCCTGGATCCTGTCTATACGGGGAAGGCCATGGGGGGCCTGACGGCGGAATTATTGAAGGGTTCTCCCGTCTTCAGGGATTCAGTGAATATCCTGTTCATCCACACGGGGGGAATGTTCGGGGTATTTCCGAAGAAATCTGAGTTCATGGATGCATTGAAATAATCCTGGGGCGTTTGGTGTTATAATCAGAATATACACGGGGAGGTGGATATGGTTTGAAATTTGTTATAATAACAGGTATGTCAGGGGCCGGTAAAAGCCAGGCAGTGAAGGTATTTGAGGACCTGGGCTATTATGTGGTGGACAATATGCCTCCCAATCTCTTGCCGAAATTTGCTGAAATCCTGCAGAGTTCGGAGGGTAAGTTCAATGATGTGGCGCTGGTGATGGATATCCGGGCCGGTAAGTTTTTTGACGACATCGAAGACAACATCAATGTCCTGACGGAAAAGAAGCTGGATTTTGAGATCCTGTTTTTAGACGCTTCGGATGAGGAACTGGTGAAACGGTTCAAGGAAACCCGGCGGGTCCATCCTTTGTCCTCAAAGGAACGGCTCATCACCGGGATCCAAAAGGAACGGGAAATCTTAAGTCCCATCAAGGCCAGAGCCCATGTCATCATTGATACGACGGGTCTCCAGCTGCGCAAGTTCCAGGAGAAAATCAAAAAAAGGTTTGTCCTGGATGAAATCGACGAAACCAGTCTGACCATCAATGTGGTCTCCTTTGGGTTTAAATATGGGATCCCCATGGACGCGGATCTGATCTTCGACGTCCGCTTCATCGAAAACCCCTTCTATATCGATGAATTAAGACCTTTATCCGGAGCTGATGAGCCGGTCAAAAAATTTGTATTGGAAAATGAGGTCACCGTGGAATTCATCAAAAAGGCAATGGATATGCTGACGTTTCTGATCCCCCATTATGTGGAGGAGGGGAAAAAGCAGCTGATTGTAGCCATCGGCTGTACCGGCGGCAGGCATCGCAGCGTCGCCATTACGGACCGGATCGCCGGGAAATTAAGGGAAGAGGGCTATCATGCCAATTCCTTCCACCGGGACCTTGAAGAAGACATCGTGAGAAACAAATCATGAAAAGCGGTGTAGTCAAATGAATATGAAAGCAATAAATGAGTGGCTTAAGTTTGGGCTGGGCATCAAACGCTGGATTCTGTTTGTCATCTTAGGGATCGCCCTGTTGATCATGGGGGTCACCGAGATCCTGATGAACCGGTTCTTTGCCCCCAACTATATCCTTTACTTTGTATTCCTGATCATCTCAGGCATCCTGGTCATGTTCATCGGTGTGAATGAAGGGATCAAGAGCTTTGTTTCCCTGGTCCGGGATGGGATGCTCAGTGTGGATACGGAATCACGGGAAATCAGCTCAATGATGGTGGAGCGGAAGCTTCAGATCAACGGCCCCAGAGTTGTTGCCATCGGCGGCGGCACCGGACTGTCCACCATGCTCCGGGGGCTTAAATACTACACCAGCAATCTGACGGCCATTGTCACGGTAGGCGACGATGGGGGCGGCTCCGGCACCTTGCGGTCGGAAATGAAGATGCTGCCGCCGGGGGACATCAGGAACTGCCTGGTCGCCCTGGCCAATACGGATGCTTTAATGGAAGACCTTATGCAATACCGGTTCAAGGATGGGACACTGAAAGGCCAGAGTTTCGGCAATCTGTTTTTAGCGGCCATGGACGGGCTGTCAGACAACTTTGAAGAAGCGGTGTTGAAAATGTCCGATGTTTTGGCGGTGACGGGCAAAGTCCTGCCGGTGACCTTGGATGATATGCGGCTGAAGGCCAAGTTCGCCGACGGCACCGTCATTGAAGGGGAATCCCTGATCGGCCACAGTGCCTCGGCGAAAAATCGGATCGTCCGTATGGCCGTCTCCCCGGAGGACGCCAAGGCACCGGCGGATGTTTTGCAGGCCATCGAGGATGCCCAGGCCATCATCATGGGGCCGGGCAGTCTCTTTACCAGCGTCATGCCGAATCTTTTGATCAAGGATGTGGCCCGGAAAATCAAGGAATCCCAAGCCGTCAAGATCTATGTCTGCAATATCATGACCCAGCCCGGTGAAACCGACGATTATTCAGTCTCCGACCACCTCAAAGCCATACTGGACCATGCGGACCTGGGCCAGATCGATTATGTCATCGTGAACCACAAAATCATCGATGACGCCATGATCCTTAGAAGCTATATGGATATGGGGGCCCAGTTTGTGACCTATGACGCCGACATGGTGAACAAAATGGGGATCAAGGTGGTGGAAGCCGATGTGGCCAAGATCAGCGCCAACAATGTCCGGCATGATCCGGAAAAGCTGGCCAACACCATCAGCAACGTGATCATGAATGACAGCAAACTGAAAGCCCGCACCAGTATCCTGGAATACATCCTGACCAGCGAGAAGAAACGGCACCGGGAAAGCCTAATGAAATCAGGCAGCAAGTAAAATGGCCCCGTGCGGCTCGGTCCATCCAGCCAACCAAATGGCTGAGGATGAAAAATGCAACAGAATGGACGAAAAAGGGAGAACAGGCAGCTGTTTTCCCTTGCTTTATGGATTAGTTTTCAAGGATTAATGGTATACTGTACTAAAAGATGGGAAATAATCACGAAAGGGGA
>CAZOTM010000291.1:0-3000 GCA_964582675.1 uncultured Clostridiaceae bacterium | reverse complement strand
GCCCCATTGGAATCATCAGGCTGCGCCCAGTTGAACGGTGCATAGTTGGCCTCCAGGCCGACGACGATCTTGCCATCAGTTGCGCCTGCGGTGGTCGCGGCTGCAGTGGTTGTGCCAGCTGCGCCGGCTGTTCCGGCAGCTGTAGTCGCCGTGGTTGCTCCAGCGCAGCCTGTGAGTGCCATGATCGCCGTAAGTACGCCTGCCATCAGTTTTTTGTTCATTTGCCTCTCCCCCAAAAATCAAATTTTTCCAAAACCGGAGATCCTGCCAGCGGAATTCGTTTTTACGAAACAGTTAATTTCGGCGACACTGCCATCCCCCGTAGAAGTTCATCAGGTTTTCCCCCATGCCTTTGCCTGAAGTTCCCCGGGATTCCTATTCGACGATACCTGTCATCCGTTTCCAAACCTGCCATCTCGCCGGCTTGGTCAGCTCCACCGCTGCACTGATCTCCAATATTTTTATTAGCATAGCATAAATCATGATAAAGTCAATTTCATTATTCCCAGCGCTCCAACTATATGCCTCCACAAGGATTGAGTTCTGCCTCTTGCCGAACTCTGTTTATCAATAGAACCATCACTAAAGGATGGGGCCGCAATCCGTTTGGACTGTGGCCCCATCCTTTATGTATTCCTGGTTTTAGTCGAGTTTATCTGTTTTCTTCAAACTTTCTCAGGAGTTTGACAAACAGCTCGGGAACCTTGGCCATATTTTCCGGTGTTTCCACGAAGGAAATTCTGAACTGGGTCCGGCCGGGGTTTTTGGTATCGTCGGCGATGTTGTAGAAACCTTTCATCGGTGCGCACAGAAGTGTGGTTTGAACGCCGTTGATATCCACTGCACCTTCGCCTGCACAGTATAAAACAAAGGCATTGGCATCAAAGCCTGGTTTGACTACGTTGCGGACATCAATGACCGAGTAGATGGAGGCGTCCGGGCTGGAAACGATAAGTCCCGGCTCAAGGGCCTTCAGGCCGTTATAGACCTTCAGGATCTGCTCATAATAGTATTCCCGAAGTCCCTTGGTCCACTGAGCCAATTCTTCCTTGGTCTGATGGGCCAAAGCTCCGAAAATATACTGACCGATGGCATTGGCGCACAGGTTCGCGGTGTATTCCGCCACTGACCGGGTGTAGTATTCTTCGTTGTCGGTGATCAGTCCGCCGATCCTTAATCCGCAGGCATTCCATACCTTGGAGGCTGTCTCGATGCTGATCCGTCTGCCCTCGATACCAGGCACTTCAGCGTCGGTAATGCCCCAAATACTCACCATTTTCGTATCGGCTTTGTAGACCAGCTCACGATAAGCTTCATCACTGGCCAGCCACATGTTGTATTTCACGCAGAGCTCAGCCAGGGCCTTCATCGTTTCAAACTCATAGTACTGACCGGTGGGGTTATCGTAAGGGATGACCAAAAGGGCTCCGGGGTTGTATTCCTGAATGGATTTTTCGATTTCAGCAATTTCAGGTAAGCTGAACTTTCCGCTCTCATCCATTTTACGGGTAACGGTCACGATTTTGCGGCCGATCCGCTCTGCGAAAGAAATATAGTTGGTATAGGCCGGATCAATGACCATCAACGGTTTTTCCTCTGAGCCGGCAGGTCCGCAGACGCCCAGCAGCAGCAGTTCCATGGCAGTGGATCCGCCGTCCGTTACCAAAACCTGCAGCTTTTCAGTGTCAAAGCCCTGGCATTTTAATATGTTTAAAAAGGCATCCTGAGTTTCCTTAAAGCCAGCTGTGGTAGTATACCTTACGATCCCTTTAGAGAAGGGGCTATCCGGTGCGTCCATGTTGAACAGCCGATTGATCATGGCAGGGTTCATGGGCAGAGAAACATTGCCGATCCCAACGTTAATAACCGCCTGAGGCTTTACTTTACGCTCCTCGTACTTCATCTGAGCTAACCTGACATCCGAAGGCATCCTTGACTCGAAGTGAGCTGATAGAACTGGTTTGTTCATTATAAGACTCCTTTAAAACGTTTTTCAAAAACTCTTATTCGTCCTTGCGTTACCATTTTAACATTAATCGATTCTTTTATGAAGTCATTTACATATTTTCAAACTCTCATTAATTCGGAGGATAGCGGTTTTTCCGGGATTTTTTCTAAACCCGGCTTGGAAAAGGGTCTAAAATTGTCAATTGCTTTGAATTATGCCTTGAAAATTCGGAAACCTGTTAAACTGAAACCTGGTGCACCATGAACAATTCTTGATGCATGACGGATAAAATTATCGACTGCTCCACTCTATGATGGTGTAATCAACTTTAAGGGGGTGGTTGGATTCTTTCGCTTCCACACTGGCAGGATTTTAATCTACCAAACACAACATAACTGATTTGCCATTGCTATCTCAAATAATGAGATAGCACACAGTTCCCTAAAGCTGGCCAGGATCCTCCCCCCTTTGATTTTCAAAGCCTTGCCGATCGTTTCCTTAGGATGGGGCGTCCCCTGTTATTTCCTTGCGCAATTGGAGAAAGCCCATACCAGCCTGTTCCTTTTACCTTTTCCGAAAACATTGCCCAGGAGCTCCTCCTGGGCATTTTCCAGATAATCTTCCTTCAGCGAATCAGTGGCAACTAGATTGATCTTCAAATATATCTCACCGGTGGATATTTAGGTAACGGCTCTTTCCTTGTTCACGACTTCCGCTCTGAAGGGCAAAAGGCTCAGAATTGCCGGCTTAAAGTACTGCAGATCAAAGGGTATGACGATGATGGTGGCGCAAATGATGAAGTCGGTCGTCAGGTTGTTCAGGGTTTTACACCCTTCTTAATGATTCCCCGCTATTTAAATGCCTGCCTATTTTCCGAAATAGCGAAGATTGGATCCATCAAGGTCCATGATCCAGTATCCGAAGTTCAAAAAAGCATTGTCAAAGAAAATGATTTTGTCCCCCAGAAACTGGACCCTGCCGTAGTTCCCGGGCCCCACCAGGATCTCCCGGCCGCTGCTGTTCAGGCGGACCCTTGAGATATTTTCCACCTG
>CAZOTM010000290.1:0-3009 GCA_964582675.1 uncultured Clostridiaceae bacterium | reverse complement strand
TTTCAGACCTGTAAAACAAGGCAGGGACTCAATATTTCAACCGATAGGGTCAGTTTTCCAGCCTCTTTACAAGAAAAATACTTCGGCAGTAACGCCCCGTTCATCGACCCAAATGATCCCTGCGGATTTTTTTGATCCTTCCCGGGGAAAAGCCGTACTTCCCGGATTAAATATCAGGATGCCCTTTTCCCGATTGTTGTAGGGAATGTGGGTATGACCGAACAAGGCTGCACTGCAGCCCAATTCCCTGGCCTTTTCCTGAAGATGCCGTTTTGTAGCTCTCACATCATGGTAATGGCCATGGGTCAATAAAAAGCGAACCCCTTCCCCTTCATAGACCACTTCCCTGGCTGACCAGGGCTCAAAGTCCATGTTGCCGGAGACGGTGACAACTTCCATATTATACTCCCGATCCTTCCCCGTCACATCCTGGTTTATGTCCCCCAGGTGAAAAACCACCGTTGCCCCTTTTTCCTGAAACAGTTTAAACGCCCGTTCCACCGAATGAAGGTCTCTGTGGGTATCTGATAAAACTCCGATAATCAAATTTTTTTCAATTCCTTTTTCAATTCGATCAGGGCTCTCGCCCGGTGGCTGACACTATTTTTCTCCAAACTGGACGCCTCAGCGAAGGTCTTGTTTAAATCAGAGGAAAAGAACAGGGGATCATAACCGAAGCCTTCAAAGCCCTTCTCTTCTATGATAATAAATCCGTTGGCCACACCCTTGCTTTTGATCACATTTTTTTTGCAGACCATCACCATGGAGCAGACGAAACGGGCACTTCGCTTATCATAGTCCACCCCGGCCAAATCGCTTAACAGTTTTGCGTTGTTGGCTTTATCGTCTCCATGGTTCCCGGCGTAGCGGGCAGAATACACCCCGGGGGCGCCCTTCAGAAAGTCCACTTCCAGACCTGAATCATCCGCCAGGACACAGAACTTCCTGTCCTTTTCAAGACCTTTGTTTTTTACATATTTGTAGATTTCAGTGGCTTTCTTCAGGGCGTTTTCCTCGAAGGTTTTGCCATCCTCAACTACATCGATATTTATGCCGGCTTCTTTCAAAGACACTACTTCATTGTCGCCGGATCCCAGAATGGCTTTGATTTCACTGATTTTATGCTGGTTGTTTGATGCAACTATGATTTTCATGATCTACCTCATTGAATCCTTTGATTTCCTGTTACCAGGAATAGTATACCACTAAATTTGTTCAAATATTTTCCAGATGCCGA
This sequence comes from uncultured Clostridiaceae bacterium, assembly GCA_964582675.1. GTDB lineage: Bacteria > Bacillota > Clostridia > Clostridiales > Clostridiaceae > JG1575. Next base: position 1,772 of record CAZOTM010000290.1, on the reverse strand, counting down.
TTTGCGCCAAAGCCAGCATTTGCGTCAGTTCACTGCCCCGGAAGGGCCGCGCTTCTCCGGTACCCTGAATCTCGATGAACTCGCCCTGGTCATTCATTACGATATTCATATCCACTTCAGCCGTTGAATCCTCTTCGTAGCAAAGATCCAGCAAAGGTGTCCCATTTACAATGCCCACACTGACTGCGGCTGCTTTGCCGATGATCGGATCAACCGTTAAAACCCCCTCGGCCAGGAGCTTGTCCACCGCCATCCGAAGCGCCCGATAAGCTCCATTGATGGAGGCCGTTCTGGTGCCCCCGTCAGCCTGGATCACATCGCAATCGATCAGGATGGACCGTTCCCCCAGTTTCGTCAAATCCACGATGCTGCGCAGGGTCCGGCCAATGAGCCGCTGGATCTCGGTGGTCCGTCCATCCAGCTTCAGGCGGCCGATGTCCCGGGACTTTCGGGTGTGGGTAGCGCCGGGGATCATATTATACTCCGCCGTGATCCAGCCCTTGCCCTTGCCATAGAGGAACGGAGGCACTTTTTCCTCCACCATGGCCGTGCAGATCACCTTGGTATTCCCCATTTCCATTAACACCGACCCGGCCGGATATTTGATAAAATGGTCGGTGATTTTCAAGCCTCTTAATTCATCATTGCGTCGATCGTCGATTCTCATATTATTCAAATAACCCATATATCTCATCCCGCATGGGAGGTTCGATATCCCTTATCCCAGTTTGATCGACCATCCGAAAGCCGCTCTTTGTAACCCGCCCGATGATCGTACCGGCAATGCCGGCTGCCTTCAATCCGTGGAGCAACTTCTCCGGTGAAGCTGTGGCAAACAGCATGGAACCTGAACTGATCAGCCTTAAGGGATCCAGCTGGAGAATCCGGCAAATCTTCTGCGTCACCGGATGAACCGGCATTGCCGCTTCCATGATCTCGCAGCCCAGTCCGGAAGCCCTGGAGACCTCCCAGAGAGCCCCCAGCACCCCGCCCTCGGTGATGTCGTGCATGGCATGAACGCCAGCCTGCTTGCCGATCAAGCCTTCCCGGAGGACACTCAGGGACTCCCCAAGGGACAGCGCCCAGGCCAGCTCAGCTTCAGTGAGCTCACCGCCGAGCTTATCCTCAAAATCCGAAGCGACGATATAAGTACCCTCGATGCCGAGCCATTTCGAAACAACGAAATAGTCACCGACCCGGGCATCCCCTGCCTTGATCTCTTCCCCGGCGTCCGTGGCCCCCACCGCTGTCACCGAAATTATGATCCGATTCACTGCATCCGTCACTTCCGTATGGCCGCCCAGAATCTGCAGCCCTTTGTCCAGGGCTTCCTGATGGAGATCCCCCATGATGGTCTCAAGCTCAAACAGCTCAGTTCCCGGAGGCATCAGAACGGTCACCAAGAGGCCGATCCCTTCGGCGCCGGATGTGGCCAAATCATTTATGTTGATATTAAACCCGATTTTTCCGATGTTCGACTTGGCAGCAGTAACGGGATCCGTCGTCAGTGCCAGTGTCCTGGTCCCCATTTTGATAAAACTGCAATCCTCGCCCAGTTTGCCCCCTGAGACCACGTCGTCCCTGACAAAACCGGTATACTTCGCCAATAAATTTTCAAGCTGATTGCTTTCCAGCTTTCCTGTTCTCATTGAATCACCCTTTTCACACGTCTTATTTTAACACAGGGCTTCCACATATTCTATCAAAGGGATGTCAGAGCTTAAAAATGCATCGAAGGGCGCATAAGCCAAGCCATCGGTGATGGATGATAT
>CAZOTM010000289.1:0-3017 GCA_964582675.1 uncultured Clostridiaceae bacterium | reverse complement strand
AGAATATTGCCAAGGATGCCGTGTTGGAAGAGGTCCTCTACCGCATTGACCGGAACGGCAAGAAAATCGTCGGCGACTCCAAAACGGAAGCTGCCGCCAAGCTGTTAAAAGGCGATTTGGCCCTGGCCGCCAAATTAGGCGCCTACTCCTTCCCGACGGTAGTGATTTTAGGCGAGGACGGCGACGGCGTCAAGGTCACCGGCTTCTCCACCACGGAAACCTATGAGGCCGCCCTGGAGCAGGTGGCCGGCGATATTGAACCGAATCCCCTGCCTGAACTGAAGGATATGTTCAACCTATCCAAAAACGTCTTCTTCAAGGAGATCGAAGTGATGTATGATTTGGAACCGGAAGCCATCGAAGCCTTCATTGCCTATAACCTGCCGGAGAATTCCTATGAGATCCGCGAAATCTTAAACACCAAGTACATGATCCGGAAATTTGACTAAGACGCACCGTCGGAAATTTTAACTCAACTTAACCCTAACATAAACGGACAGCGGGGGCTGAATGTAAATTCAACCCCCGCTGTCCGTTTATGCTCCAGGCAGTTGGCATGGTTATTTTCCAAGTGCCCCCTATCGTTCCCGGACGTACCTTAATACCACGATCTCGCTTTCCTGGAAAACCGTTTTGAGCCGCAGCGGCAGTTTTTTGTCCATTTTATGGAATAAGGGGATGCCGTCACCCAGGAGGATGGGAATGATCCCGATCTCAAATTCGTCGACCAGATCCTCGGCGATGAACAGGGATGCCGTCATTCCGCCGCCGTAAATCATGATCTTTTGCCCCTGGTTTTTCAGTGCCCTGACTTTGGTTATCGCATCTTCCGGCTTAAGAAAGCTTACCCCGGATTCTGCAGGGAATTGGTCCGGGCTTCTGGTGACCACGAGGACCGCATGGTTTGCAAACTGCTTATGCATTCCGCCGGCAAAGGTGACCGCGCCCATGACAATGACCTGATAGCCCTTGATTGATACATCATAGTCCACATAGGGCTCCCCAACGTTGATTTTCCGCAGTTCGGAGATGTTGCCCTTGATCCATTCGTAGCTGCCGTCTTTCTCCGCAATGAATCCATCCAGGCTCATTGCCAGGCTCATCGTTATCTTTCCCACTTACAGCCACCTCCACTTATTAAACCTTTCGCTTAATTCCGTCATCTTCTAAGGACATTCGAATTCATCGGATTTCATTGGTCCATTTGATTCTTTTATTTTGGTTCATCTGGTTTATTGATTTCTTTCTTTAATTTCATCATGGAATGGCAGTGTGTATTGGTTTTTAAGCAGGTGTGAATAGTTCATGAATAATGGCCGGACTAACGCGATCGCTCTTCCAATTTACCTGTCTCTTCTGCAGACATAATGCAGACAGAATATAGTATAATCGAATCATCAGCTGATCCGCTGGATAAAATGACGAGATGGGGGGGATGATAATGCTGCGAAAACAAATGGATGACCTGCTGGTCCGCCTGATCCACGATTATTGCCGGGAAAACAATATTCAAAATTTATGGAAAGAACCGATCATCAAATATGCCGATGCCGGAGACCCGGGATTTGAAAAGTTAAAAACCATCGTGAAGCCTGACCATTTTCTGCCCGGGGACTTCATGGCCGGGCCTAAAACCGTCCTGTCCTACTTTCTGCCCTTCAAAGAGGAGGTGGGCAACAGCAACCTCCATGGCTATGATGCATCAAAGGAATGGGCCAATGCCTATCTGACTACCAATGCCATGGCGGCAGTCTTAAACCTCCAACTGGCCGAAGCAGTCAAAGCCATGGGCTATGATGCGGCCGTTCCGCAAAATATCGGTTTTCTGCCCTCAGAACTGATGAGCCGCTGGTCCCAGCGTCACGTGGCGTACCTGGCCGGCCATGGCACCTTTGGCCTGAACAATCTCCTGATTTCCGATGTGGGCAGCTGCGGCCGCTACTTCTCCATTGTCACCTCCCTGCCGGTGGGAGCGGATCCCCTCCCATTGGAAGAACGCTGCCTGTTTAAGCGGGACGGGTCCTGCGGGATCTGCGTGGAGCGCTGCGTGGGCGATGCCCTGACCTATGATGGCTTCAACCGTTGGAAGTGCTTTGAGGTCTGTCAGCATAACGCGCAAACCTATCCCGGGGCGCAGGTATGCGGGAAGTGTGCCGTCGGCCTGCCCTGCTCCTTTGCTCCCATCTTCTGAGACATCTGCTATTATTAATGCTATTGTTAATAATCCCAAAATGATACTTTTAATCCCGGTCCCTGTTGTATAATCCATAAAAGGAAGTGATTCAAATGAGACTCCCCAAGCAATTAATGCCTGTGCTCTTAATCTCCGGCTTTTTACTATCTTCGTGTACATTCTTGGGCATCAAATCCGAGACTGGAACGCCCCCGGCAGCGACAAAAAGTTCTGCAGCCGGGACGATTCCCGGAACTGTCCCAGGTACCCTCCCTGGCACAAGCCCAACTCAGACAGGACCCTCCGGCCTGGTGGAAATCGAAGAGCTGGAAGCCCTGACGAAGGAATTCGAGCAGTATAAATCGGAAAAAACCGCCGAGATCACTGCCCTGAACGAGGAGATTGCCGCCCTCAAAAACGTCCCGGTGGTGACCCCGGACAACAGCGCCCTGGCCTTTAAAGACCGGCTGGCCGGCCTGCTTTATTTTCCCATGATCTCCCTGTCCCCGGAAAATTATGAGGAAGAGCTCCTGGCCTACGTTGCCATCCCGCCGCAGAAAAGCGTAGAAGAAAAAGTCGACCGGCTGGCGGAAGTCCTATCTGCCCTCTGGTTCAATTACTCACCCATGGAGACTACCATCGTTGAGACCAACGGCGTCAAGACCTTGAACGTCAATCTGGTGGGACGCAGCGACTGGGATCCCAAATTTGCCGGCAGCACCGGAGGCGCCGTCCGGAGCCACCTCCTCATCGAGACCTTCCTCCAGCGGAATTATAAGAATGCCTGGATCGATGCCGTCGCCTTCACCGTCGATAATACCCGACCCGCCTTTGAACATGCCCC
>CAZOTM010000288.1:0-3029 GCA_964582675.1 uncultured Clostridiaceae bacterium | reverse complement strand
GCCTTCGATAAAAAATACAATAAATTGATGCCCGGGACCCCGGTGACAAAGCTGGAGGTCGTGGGCAAAACGGACCAGACCGGTACGAGGGTCACCTTTTTACTGGATAAAGCGGTGTTCGGGAACAATGAATTCAAATTCGAGCCCATCGACGAACGGCTCAAGGAGCTGTCCTTCCAGAACAAGGGGATCACCCTGATCCTCCGGGATTTACGAGGTGTGCATTCAGTTCACGGATTCGCCCCTGGAGACTATTGCCTCCTATGTGAACAATATCCCTACTTCAGAAGCCGGCACCCATGAGACGGGCTTTAAGACGGGCATGACCCGGGCATTTAAGGAATGGGGCAAAAAGCTCAATATCATCAAGGACAAGGAAGACTTTGAAGGGGATGATCTGAGGGAGGGGATGACGGCCATCGTCAAGGTCCGTTTGACCAACCCCATCTTTGAGGGGCAGACCAAGAATAAATTGGGGAATACGGAAGCCCAGACCCTCATGGCTGATCTGTCCTATACCAAGTGTTCGGAGTGGATCGAGGACAATAAGGACATCGCGTCATCCATCATCAACAATGCCCTGGAGGCTTCCAAACGGCGGGAAAAGATTAAAAAGATCTCCGATGCCGAGCGGAAAAAGATCGGCCGGGGCACTTCCCCCCTGGCCGGCAAGATCCATGTCTGCTCCGGGAAGGACCGCACCGTCAATGAGTTCATTGTGGTGGAGGGGGATTCAGCCGGCGGCACGGCCAAGGAGGCCCGGGAGTCCCTGTTCCAGACCATCATGCCCAGCAAGGGCAAGATCATGAACACGGAGAAACAGAAGCTGGAAAATGTCCTGGCCTCCGAGGAGCTGAAGATCTTCAATGCCGCCATCGGCACGGGTACTTTGGATAATTACAATGAAAAGGATCTGAAATATGACAAGATCATCATCATGAGCGATGCCGATGTGGACGGCTACCACATCCGTACATTGTGGATGACCTATATCTACCGCTATATGCGGCCGTTAATCGCCAACGGCCATCTTTATCTGGCCCAGCCCCCCCTGTTCAAGGTCTTTAAAAAGACCAAAGACAAAGAGGTCTACGTCTATGCCTATTCCGCCGAGGAACTGGAGGAGTGCAAGGGGAAGATCGGTCCCGGCTATCAGCTCCAGCGCTACAAAGGCCTGGGGGAGATGAACTCGGATCAATTGTGGGAGACGGCGTTGAATCCGGAAACCAGGACCCTGCTCAAGGTCAACATCAATGATGCCGCCAAGGCGGAGCGGATGGTTTCCCTCCTCATGGGGGATGTGGTGGAGCCCAGAAAAAATTATTTATACACCTATGCGGAATTCTAGAGGAGACGTAAAATATGGCAGCAAAGAAAACAATTCCGGTTGATCAAAACATCATTGATTACCCAATGGAAGAAGCGATGCCGGACAACTACCTGCCCTATGCGGTGGAGGTGGCCAAAGACCGGGCCCTGCCCGACGTCCGGGACGGCCTAAAGCCGGTCCACCGGCGGATCTTGTATGGAGCGTATCTCCTGAAGGCCACTCCGGACAAACCTTACTATAAATCCGCCCGGATCGTGGGAGATATCATGGGTAAGTTCCATCCCCACGGGGACTCCTCCGTTTACGATGCCATGACCATCCTGGCTCAAAGCTTCTCCACCCGGGAACCCCTCATCGAGGGCCAGGGCAACTGGGGGTCCATCGACGGGGATTCAGCGGCCGCCATGCGCTATACGGAGGCGCGGCTGTCTCCCATGGCCATGGAGCTCCTGCGGGACATTGAGATGGGGACGGTGGATTTTCAACCCAACTATGCGGATATTGAAATGGAACCCACCATTCTCCCCGCCCGTTTCCCCAATCTTCTGGTCAACGGCTCCTTTGGGATCGCCGTCGGCTTGTCCACCAACATTCCGCCCCATAACCTGGGGGAGGTTATTGACGGGACCTGTGCCTTGATCGATAAGCCCGGCGCCACCACCTTGGAACTGATGGAGCATATCAAGGGGCCGGATTTGCCCACCGGGGGCTATGTCATCGGCCGGGAAGCCCTCATCGCCGCCTATGAGACGGGGGAGGGCAAGGCAGTCCTTCGGGCCAAGTGCCGGGTGGAGAAGCTGGAGAACGGCCGGTATGCCATTGTGATCTCGGAGTTTCCCTATAGGAAAAACAAGGCGAGGATCGTCCAGACGATCTCCGATTTGACGGGGGACAAGCGTCATCAAAAAGCTCTGGAGGCCATCGCCGAGATCCGGGATGAATCCGGCCGGGGCGGCATTCGGGCCGTTGTGGAAATGCGGCGCAACACCTCGGAGGAACATGCGGAAAAGATTCTCAAGTACCTCCTCAAAAAGACGGATCTGCAGAGCAATTTGAGCTTTAATATGGTGGCCATCGACGGGGGCAAGCCGAAAACCTTCGGACTGAAGGGGATGCTCAGCGCCTATGTCGCCCATCAAAAGGAAGTGGTGACCCGGCGCACCCAGCGGGAACTGGAAACCGCTGAAAAACGCTACCATATCGTTCAGGGCTTCATGAAGGCCATCGATGTTATGGATGAACTGTTAAAGACCATCCGGGCTTCCAAAAACAAGGCCGATGCCAATAAGAACATCCGGGAGCAGTTCGGCTTCACGGAAGTCCAGGCCACGGCCATCCTGGAATTGATGCTCTACCGTTTGACCGGTCTGGAAATGAACGCTTTCATTAAGGAGAGCGCCGAACTGGAGGCCCTGATCGGGAAGCTCCGGGGGATATTAAATGATGAAAAGACTCTCCTCAAGCTGATCAAAAAAGAACTTCAGGAGATCAAGAAGAAATTTGCCAATCCCCGCCGGACGGTGATCATCGATGACGAAGAGCTGGCGGAAATCACCCATGACGAACTGATCGTCGTGGAGGATTCCATGGTGACCATCTCCAGGGAAGGCTTCTTGAAAAAGATCCCCGTCAAGAGCTATACCAGATCCACCACGGATACGGAAGCCATCGAGCTGCGGGAAGGGGATGCCATCGCCTG
>CAZOTM010000287.1:0-3057 GCA_964582675.1 uncultured Clostridiaceae bacterium | reverse complement strand
TTAATTGCTGGTTTTTTACCTTATATTCTGTTTAATTTTCAAAGAACATTTGTCCGCCCGCTTGAGGCGACTTCTATATCTTATCAATTCACTCTTTTGCTGTCAAGGTCTTTTTTAAAAGTTTTTTCAGAAACTTTCAAAAGTTATTCAGTTCATTATTTCAGTGATCCTGGAACCATTGGCTCTCAGGAGCTCTTCATATCCTGAACTCCACAGCGTCTTGTGTGAATCAAGAATCTTATAATAGTTTATTTCCGCTTTCCTGTCAACCCGCTTTTTTCTATTCGGCAAAATTAATATGACTCACTTTTTTCTATACGACAAAAACTAACAAAACTACTAAACTAAACAATCATCCAACCAGCACCGATCCTGCCTGTGGATCGATTTCCAGGCTGTTATGGCTCTGCATCTAAAGGATCGTCTTTGAATAGATCCTGCCAGTCCCTTTCGATCCCCATCTATCCTCAATCGGCTGGTGACTGACAGAGCATGATCCTCCAGCGGCTGCCGGATCGTTGATTTTGTGGCGGACTTCAAGTGATCAGGAGAGCCGTTACTGGCAGTCAGTCAGCTTCCGAACAAATGCAATATAAAGGAGCCAGTGAAACACAGGCTCCGAAAATCCAAAGGGGCATTCTATAAATTACTGGTAGATCTTTACAAACGCTTCTGCATCCGGGTAGGCCTTTTCGCCAGGCTCTGCCACTGGTGTTCCAAACGGCATCTGGGCAACCAGTCTCCATGCGCCGGGAATACCCCAGGCCTTGTTCACCTCATCAGCGATCACTTCATTGTAGTGCTGCAAGGAAGCTCCCAGTCCCTCTTCGGCCAGGGCATTCCAGATGGCGGATTGGAGCATTCCGTTGGACTGTTCCGACCAGATCGGGAAATTATGGGCGTAGGATGGGAACTGCTCGGCCAATCCCTTGACGATGGAGTTCTCCTCAAAGTACAGGACAGTGCCGAAGGAATTCTGAAAGCCGTTGATTTTTTCCTCCGTGCTGCTGAAGTTTTCTGCCGGCACGATCTTCCTCAACTCGTCTTTGGTGATATCCCAAAGCTTCTGATTCTCATTACCGAATAAAACGATGGCCCGGTGAGTCTGGGAGTTGAAGGCCGTAGGCACATACTTGACTGCGGTCTTAATGATCTCTGTTACTTTTTCTTCGGGTATGGGCGAATTTTTGGAAATCGCATAGTGGGTTCTCCGCTGGCTGATGGCATTTAATACTGTGTTCTTTTCGATGGTAATTTTGTTTATGTTGGAAGCCTTATCTCTGTTTGCTGAAAATCTCTCTCTGATGGTATTTAATATTGTGCTCAATTTTATTCGTTCTCCTTAAGATGTGGATTAGTTATGATTGATAAGTTCTCGGGGATGTAAGTTACTTTTCGTATTTAAGTTACTATAAATAACTTATGATGTTATTTAACCATACCTGATAATGGTTGTCAACTGTATTTTAAAACTTATTTCCAATTCGCCAAATCTTTCTGACTGGTGATGGACTTCACCTGTCAGACTAATCCCCAGCTAAATTTCCGGGAGGGACATTCTCCATGAAACCACTGCTGCTATCACTCAAAGTATCTGCCGGTGCCCTCCCCGCCCCGACCGGAGGGCACCGGCCGGGACGAACCATCCAGGGGGCTCCCGGACACACATTTCCGTTCCAGAAAGGCATCCGTATGGAGTTCCCGGCTAAGGATGACAATACCTGAACTACCGCTTGCTGCGGCCTCCAGGGGCCTGAACTCAACAATACATTGAAAGACTTCCAGTGGCTGTCCCACGAGCGATCAACCAGGACAATCCAATGCTAACTGACACGTCCGAAAGCCAGCTGGCGCTAAACTGCCTTACCGGGTTATCCCCATAGGCTCGGCCCTGCCAGCCAGCCATCGGCGACGCATGGCGTTTCCCCAAAAATCATTTCAAAAAACGAACCAGCTTACCGATCCGGTTCCCCAAAAACGGGACGGAGCCTGTGAAAATACAGGCTCCGTCTCATTTAAAGGAGGGTATTGCGTTAATTACTTGTAAATTTTGACGTACTCTTCGGCATTTGGATAAGCTTTTTCACCAGGTTCCGCAACCGGTGCGCCGAAGGGCATCTGTGCAACCAGTCTCCAGTTTTCAGGCACATTCCATTGCTTCTTGACTTCGTTGACAATGACTTCATTGTAATGCTGCAAGGAAGCACCCAGTCCCTCTTCCGTCAGTGCATTCCAAATGGCGGATTGGAGCATTCCGTTCGACTGCTCCGACCAGATCGGGAAGTTATGGGCATAGGATGGGAATTGTTCAGCCAATCCCTTTACGATGGAATTCTCCTCAAAGAATAAAATGGACCCGAAGGAATTCTTAAAACCGTTGATCTTCTCTTCCGTGCTGCTGAAGTTTTCTGCCGGAACAATTTTCCTCAGTTCCTCTTTGGTGATATCCCAAAGCTTCTGATTCTGATCGCCAAACAATACGATCACTCGGTGAGTCTGTGAGTTGAAGGCCGATGGTACATATTTAACTGCGGTTTTGACGACCTCTGAGATTCTTTCTTCCGATACCGGGGATTTTTTGGATATGGCATACTGTGATCTTCTCTTACTGATTGCTTTTAATACTGTGTTCAATTTACTCGCGCTCCTTAAAATTCAGGTTATTATGATCTTTATAAGTTCTTTAGGTTAATATAGCCTACATGGTCTGACAAGTTACTATTTGTAACTTCTGTATTTATTTAACCATAATTGATAATGACTGTCAACTGTAATCTGAATCTTTTTTTGTTTTTTTTATTTGCAGTTTTTTTGTTGACTTACATTCCGCATTATGCCAATATATTCCTATACCTTTGGGGGCGTAGCTCATCTGGGAGAGCGCTTGAATGGCATTCAAGAGGTAGTCAGTTCGATCCTGATCGTCTCCACCATCGAAGACATATTTTCCAATCATGGAAAGTATGTCTTTTTCTTTGTCTCTGACCGGTTGTTCTCAGCAGGCTTCAGTTGAGCCCAGAACCCTTCGGATCAATTCAATCGATTCATCGGTTCGAT
>CAZOTM010000286.1:0-3059 GCA_964582675.1 uncultured Clostridiaceae bacterium | reverse complement strand
ATAGGGGCGGTCTGGCCATGTAGACATGACCGCCTTCGATCAGGGGTGTCATGTAACGGAAGAAAAAGGTCAGGAGCAGGGTTCTGATATGTGCCCCGTCCACATCGGCATCGGTCATGATGATGATCCGATCGTATCTTAGTTTGGTGGTGTCAAAATCCTTGCCCACCCCGGCACCGAAGGCAGAGATTATGTTTTTTATGGTCTCTGAACCTAAGATCCGGTCCAGTCTCTGTTTTTCCACGTTGAGGATCTTGCCCCGCAGGGGCAGAATGGCCTGGAACATGGAATCCCGGCCGTCCTTGGCAGAACCGCCTGCCGAGTCGCCTTCGACGATATAGATCTCGCATTCCAAAGGGTTTTTGCTTCTGCAGTCAGACAGCTTGCCGGGGAGGGTGGTGGACTCCAGAACGCTTTTTCTGGTGGTATCCCTGGCCCGTTTGGCAGCTTCCCTGGCCCGCTGCGCCATAAGGGCCTTATCCATGATGATCCTGCCGATTTCTTTGTTTTCTTCCAGAAATTCCGTCAGCCGATCGGTGGTGACCTGATCGACGATGGTCCTGGCTTCCAGGTTGCCCAGCTTGGTCTTCGTCTGGCCCTCAAACTGGGGATCGATGAGTTTTACCGAAATGATGGCGGTCAAACCCTCCCGGACGTCATCACCGGACAGATTGACATCCTTCTCTTTCAGATAGTTGAATCTACGGCCATAGTTGTTGATGATTTTCGTAAGGGCCCGTTTAAAGCCTTCCAGGTGCATCCCGCCCTCGGTGGTGACAATGTTATTGGCATAGGAGTTGATATTTTCCGTAAAGGTATCCGTATACTGCAGGGCGATCTCCACCTCGATCTCCTCCAGGCGCTGCTCCATGTAGATGATCTCTGGATGAAGGGGGTCTTTGTTGCGGTTCATATATTTGACGAATTCGCTGATCCCGCCCTCGTAGTGGAAGATTTCCTTGGTGGGCATATCCTCCCGTTCATCAACCAGGATGATCTTGACGCCTTTGTTCAGGAAAGCCAGTTCACGAAGCCGGGAGGAAAGGATGTCATAATCAAACACCAGCTCGTCAAAAATCTCATGGTCCGGTTTAAAGGTGGTCTTTGTGCCCCGGCCGCTGTCCGGTCCCACTTCTTTCAAAGGGTAAAGGGGCTTGCCCCGTTTGTATTCCTGGACATGCAAAGTCCCTTCCCGTCTGACTTCAACCTTGAATTCCTCACTCAGGGCATTGACCACGGAGGCGCCTACGCCATGCAGTCCGCCGGACACCTTATAGCCGCCGCCGCCAAATTTACCGCCGGCATGAAGCTTGGTATGGATGACTTCAACGGAGGAAATCCCCAGCTGTTCGTTCATGCCGATGGGCATGCCCCTGCCATCATCGGTGACGGTGACGGAATTGTCCCGGTGGATCTCAACGGTGATCTCATCACAGAACCCTGCCAAAGCTTCATCTATGGAGTTATCAACTACCTCAGTCACCAGATGATGCAGTCCCCTTAAGGAAGTGGACCCAATGTACATGCCCGGTCGTTTTCTTACCGCTTCCAGTCCTTCCAGGACCTGGATCTGACTGTCATCATATAATTTCGCGTTTTCATTGTTTAGGTTAGTGTTATCCATAAATCTTCTCCTTCAGAGTAGTATTCAGATCGGCTTCGTTTCTTCAGGGTCCGGGTGGAAATCGGTGACAGATAGATTACGGGGCGTTTATCCGACTCCGTAACAATAAATGATTTGGGCGGGTCATCGGTGATCCGCCGGATGAAACCATCCTCCTCGCTGACCTTGAGAAATGACATATTTTCATAGCTATCCATTTTTTCCAAAGAGAAAATGCCGATGATATCCTTGACGGGGATCACCGTGTTTTCTCCAATGTGTAAATACATCACTCCACCACCTTTTCTGCAGTCCCTTCCGATATCCGATAGATCCTGGCTCCGTCGATGACCCGTTTTTCTATGTTTTCATAGCCTGTCATGGTGATGATCGTCTGGATCTCATCGATTTTTGACAGGATGAACTTCTGCCTGGAGATATCCAATTCCGATAAAACATCATCCAATAGCAGCACGGGATATTCTCCGGTGGCCTCCTTAATGATCCCCAGGGAGGCGAACTTCAAAGTCAATATGGCCGTTCGCTGCTGCCCCTGGGATCCAAAATTTTTGGCATCGGCCTGATTGATCAGAATTGAAAAATCATCCCGATGGGGTCCTATGGACGAATAGCATTTTTCCATATCGGTCCGTCTTGATTCCATCAAGCCCTTCAACAGGTTGGCCTGGAGGTTCCCCTTCAGGCTGATGGATGAACGGTATTCGTATTGGATCGCTTCCTTGCCGGAGGTGATTTCCCGATGGATCTCTCCGGCTTTCCCGTTCAATTTCTCCAGATAGCTGAGCCGTTTTAAAATCACGTGGGATCCGAATTTAGCGGCCTCCTCGTCATAGACGTCCAGGACCACCTGGTCCACCCGCCGGGACTTCAAATGGTTGTTCCGCTCTAAAATTACTTTGTTGTAGCTCACCAGATTGTGGTAATAGATTTTATCCAGGGAACAGATCTCCATGTCCAGGAAGCGCCGCCGGATCCCCGGGGTTTCTTTGACCACCTTGAGATCCTCCGGGGAAAACATGACCACATTGAGATTGCCCAACAGATCCGGTATTTTCGTGATTTTGCTGCCGTTGATGGAAATAAACTTCTTGCCATCGGGCATAAACCGGATATCGATCTTTTTATCATTGCCGCTCCTGGCAACTTGAACGGTCACACTGGTGAAGTCCGTGGCAAACTTCTGCATCTCCCGGTCCTTGGAGGTCCGGTGGGACCTGCCATAAGCACAAAAAAATACAGCCTCAAGTATGTTCGTTTTTCCTTGGGCATTGTCACCGGTCAGGATGTTGACACCCGGAATCAGTTCCATATTGAGATCTATGTAATTTCTGAAATTAGTCAGTTTTAGACTTTTGATATACATGATTATCCCTCATTCAATCATTATACCATAAGGGCCTGCAAATTGTTGATAAATCAAGGATTGCAGGCCTTT
>CAZOTM010000285.1:0-3064 GCA_964582675.1 uncultured Clostridiaceae bacterium | reverse complement strand
GACTCCTCCTGGTAACACCCTACTACAACAAGCCAACCCAAAGAGGGTTGTATGCCCATTACAAAGCCATTGCCGACAGCGTCAAGATCCCGGTCATTTTATACAACGTACCGTCAAGAACCTCTGTTGACCTCTTGCCGGAAACCGTCATCGAGCTTGCCAAGATCCCGAACATCATGGCTTTGAAGGAAGCCTCCGGCAAGCCGGAAAGGTGCCGGCAGATCCTGGATGCTGTAAAACCGGAATTCAAGGTCTACTCCGGCAATGACGGCGAGATCTACGACTTTATGGCCAATGGCGGCAACGGGGTCATCTCCGTAATGTCCAATGTGGCTCCCAAGGCGACCCGGGAGATCGTGGCAGATTATTTAAAGGGCGATACGGAGAAGGCCAAAGCCAGCCAGCAATACTACAATAAGCTCATCGATGCCTTATTCATGGAAACCAATCCGGTTCCTTCCAAGGAAGCCTTGAACATGATGGGCTGGAATGTGGGCGAATTGAGACTGCCTCTGGTAGGCTTGACCGATGAGCACAGAGCAGAATTGAAGTCCGTTCTTATCCAATACGGCCTGTTGAGCGGGGAATAACTATGAAGGCAGCGATATTTGGTGCCAAGGGACAGATGGGCCGGGTTTTGGCCGCCCTATTCAAGGAAGTCAGCCCGGAAACGGAGCTCATGCTTCTGGACCTGAATTTTGTCGAGGACCCCAGCAGTGATGTCCCCCCTGATGTCATGATCGACTTTTCCCACAAGAATGCTTTGCCGGAGGTCCTCAAGCTGGGCCAACAGTTCAACACGCCGCTGGTGCTGGCCACAACAGGCTATGATGAGGCGGACCGGGCTTTGATCAAGGTTGCGTCTGAAACCCTGCCCATCTTCAACAGCTCCAACATGAGCATCGGCGTCTATGTTTTAAAGGAGCTGGTCAAGCAGGCTGCGGCCTTGATTGGAGATGATGCAGACATCGAAATCATCGAAAAGCATCACCGCAAAAAGAAGGATGCCCCCAGCGGAACGGCCATCATCCTTTTAGATGCCATCAAAACCGTGGATGACAAACACTACCCGCAGTTCGGCAGAAGCGGCCAGGGACTGCGCACCGATGAAGAAGTCGGCATCCATGCGATTCGCGGCGGTACCATCGTCGGGGAACACAGTGTGATTTTCTGCATGAACGGTGAAACTGTGGAGTTGACCCACAAGGGGGAATCGAAAAATCTCTTTGCCAGAGGCGCAATCTCAGCCGCCCGAGAGATCATCGGCAAGCCCAATGGATTATATGGAATGGACGACTTGATGAAGTGGAGGGAGCTATCTTAAACCACGAATTTTTAACGGATGCCTATGCCATTGCATCGTATATCAAGAACGCGGTCAGAAATACCCCGATGAAGCTGTATGTCAAAGGGGATCTAACCGGGGCTGACTTTGAAGGTCTGCTGGATTTCGGTCAGGGCGACAGCCATATCCTGTTTGGCGAAGCCTTAGCGGCGCAGCGGTTTATCGAAAACAACCAGGAACGCATCACGGCAATGGTCGTGGAGTGTGATCGGCGTAATTCCGCCATCCCTCTCCTGGACCTTTCGAAAGTTGATGCCAGGATCGAACCGGGTGCCTACATCCGAGAATTTGTTACCATCGGCAAGGGAGCCGTCATCATGATGGGGGCGGTGATCAATATCGGCGCAGTCATCGGTGAGGGCACCATGATCGATATGAATGCCGTGGTGGGAGCCCGAGGCATCATCGGTAAAAATTGCCACATTGGAGCCGGTGCAGTGGTCGCCGGGGTATTGGAGCCGCCATCGAAAAACCCGGTAATCATCGAGGATGGCGTCCTCGTCGGAGCCAACGCGGTGATTTTAGAAGGCGTCCGGATCGGAAAGAACGCAGTCATTGCCGCCGGTGCGGTGGTCACCGCCGATATTCCTGAAGACTCCGTCGCCGTTGGTTCACCGGCTAAAGTCATCAAACAGAAGGATGAAAAAACCGCCGAAAAGACCAAGCTGATGGATGACTTAAGGTAATAAGACAGCTGTGTGTCAACCAATGGTCTGACAACCAATGGACCGCTGTCTCCACCGACCAAATTATTCAGCAGCCGGCAGCCGGGCAACATTATTAATACGATTCGTAAAAACACCTTGGTTGACAAGGTGTTTTTACTGATTTTCAAAAGGGAAACCATGGAAGAACCAGTGCGTGCCTGAGATTAACCGGCAACCGGACGGCACCAGATTAGGGGAACGGGGGCAATCTAGGGCATCCCTTGGATGGATCAGCCCAGTACAGACGCCTTTGGACCGGATGGCGCTTTGCCGATGAATACCATAAATACTACCCGATGCCATGATCATCTCCAAAGGGCTGGACAGGGGCGGGACTGAGATGTAAAAATATTGCTGGAGGCAGGATTTAGTGGTAAGGTGTAGAAATAACCCAGTACTTTTTGGAGGATCCTCAGGGATTATTCCTTGGGATAAAGCCAAGGGAAGTTTTAGGGTAAAATCCACAGACAATGTGAAAAATTAAGGAACTGGAGGCAGTGATGGTTGAAACGGACTTGGATATTTTACGACAAACCAGAAGAGATTTGCATCAGATACCCGAGATCGGTTTTGATCTGGAAAAAACCTCGGGATATATAAAACACCGGCTGGTGGAAATGGGTTATGAACCCATCAGCACAGCTAAAACCGGCTGGATCGTCAGGATACCGGGGGAAGTGGAAGATGCCATTGCGTTCCGATCGGATATGGATGGACTGGAGATAACGGAAGCTGCCGATCACACCTTTGGATCCGAGCATCCGGGGAGAATGCATGCCTGTGGCCATGACGGCCACATGACAATGCTGCTGGGATTGGCCAGTTATTTGGCGGCCTGTCCAAAACCTGGAAAAACCATCATCTTGATTTTCCAGCCGGCAGAAGAGGGACCGGGCGGGGCCGAAGTGATCCTGAAGGAAGGCCTCCTTGAGCATTATCGCATTAAGGAGATCTATGGTGCTTCTGCCGGCCCATTTTGTCGTCCAATTGACTTACCATTTTATTCCGAAAT
>CAZOTM010000284.1:0-3065 GCA_964582675.1 uncultured Clostridiaceae bacterium | reverse complement strand
AAGACCGATTTCAGGCTGTTTTTTCGATTCACGTCTTTTGGTGCGTAGTTACTACAATAATTAAGCCAATTCAAAAAACTCATTCCGGATCCAGAGCGCCCTGGCTATGGCTTCACTTCCCCGATGATCCATGGACTCCCTGCGTCATCATAACCAGCAATCACGCATGCTTCATTATCCGGTGGTTCCCCTTCACGGCCTCATAAAACAGATTGCCCTTTCCGGAGATTTCGGAGAGGGCAATCTATTTTATGGCTTTTATCGTTTATGAAGGTCATGGTGGGGTTCGCCAGTTTTATGGTCATGGCTGTGAGGGTCATTGGGTGAATGATGGGAATCATGGTCCTCCCCCTCGGCAAATTTGAAGAAACTGACATAAGCTTCAATGTATTCCCTGCCTGCTTGAACGTCATCCACATGGAATTGCTTCAGGGAAAGAACCTTGTGCAGCCGTTTTTCCAATTCAGGCAGTTGTTCCGGGGCTGCCAATCCCTCCAGGGGCATAATACTGCCTGTAGCAATGCATTGATCGGCAGCGGCGATCTTCGTATCGACCGGCACACCGGAGGGCAGCAATCCTGTGAATGGAGCCCCTTCACCCGCCCGGTGGATCCGCACCAGATTCTCCAAAAAATACCGGTCGGCCAGTTCCTTGGCATCATCATTCAGCTGCCTTACCTTCAGGCTCAGCTGAAAGATCGAAGATAGTTCTGCCTCCGCCTCGGGCAAAATCCATTTTAGCGCATAATTGATGTTTTTCGTTTCCAGTGCCCTTATCCCATCTCTGGCGGTGGGACCGTCCATGGTATCACAATGAGCAAACGCCCTCTGGGGGAACGCCAGGATGGGAACCAGCACGATTGCCAGGAAAATCACGATTTGCAGCATTTCATCCAACCCCTTTCATACTCAATTTTGTTATGTTTCCTTTGTATCTGTGAACCGCTTTAATGGACGGTTGCTCCAAAGACAGGCGATTTCGCACCTGACTGTTTTGTCTATATTATACTACTTTCAAAAAATCCATTCCGGTTTTTTGAAATCACGGCACTGATCCGACCTTTATAAAGTTGCCTTTATGATGCGTCTTTTTTATTTTGCTTAGACAGAAGCTTTGATTGCCCACCGCAGCTTGGCGGAGCGGGCCCGGCTGTTGGTATTGCATTCTTCCGCTGAGGGACGGATCGGGCCGGGGGCGATTTCTTGATAGACACCTTCCCGGAAGAAATGCTGAAAGGATTTCTTCACCAGCCGGTCCTCCCCGGAATGGAAGGATAAGATCGCGGCACGTCCGCCTGGCGCAAGGACCTCAGGCAGCTTTTGGAGGAACTCGTATAAAACTTCAAACTCACTGTTGACGTCGATCCGCAATGCCTGGAAGCAGCGCTGACAGGATTTTTTGATTTCCTCTTTCCTGGTCTGGGCCGGCAGGAAAGCCAGCGCTTGTGTGATGATCTCCCGGAGTGATGTCGTGGTGTTGATTTTTATCCCTTTTCTTCGGGCGTCCACGATGGCCCGGGCGATCACCCTGGCATGGGGCTCATCGGCATTTTCCATAAACATGCCCTCCAGCTCTTCCTGGTTCAAGTCCTTTAACCGTTGCGCCGCAGACAGCCCCTTCTCCGGATCCAGGCGCAGGTCCAACGGCCCTTCATGCTTGAAGGAGAAGCCTCGATCCGGGTTGTCGATCTGCATGGAGGAGACCCCAAGATCTGCCAGGACAAAATTCAGGGGCCCGGATTCCACTCCCAGGAGATCGATATCCGAAAAATTCATTTGCCGAATCTTTAAAATCTCCGGCCCAAACCCTAAATTCGCCAAACGCTCCCTGGTCCTTGGCAGCTCGATGGGATCCACATCCAGGGCAAACAGCTGCCCCTTGGAATCCATGCATTTAAGCATCTCCAGGGCATGACCGCCATACCCCAGAGTGGCATCCAACCCAACCTGTCCCGGGGTGATTTGCAGAAACTCCAATATCTCCTTCACCATGATGGAGCGGTGCATCCCCGCAGGGGTGTTGCCCTTTTGGATGACCTTGGCCACCGTCTCGGAATATTTGTCCGGCTGCATCTCCTTGTACTTTTCGGTGAACGCTTTGGGATGGGTCCCCTTGTACCTGATTCTTCTCTGATGCTTCTGTTCGTTTGGTCCATTATTATTCACACCATCGCTTTTATTCATATCATCGCTTTTATTCATATCATCTGTTTTATTCATATCAGCGATGTTATTCCTATCATCGGTATTGTTCCAATCATTAATATTATTCATAGTTTGACGAAGCTGCCTGATCCTGGCCCATTTAAGGCGGCCGAACCGCCGGAGGATCTCTGCGTCTTCTTTTCTCCTTTAAATTTAATAGCCATAGCAACACTTCGGGATTCCGCCTTTTCAGGATAAGGCTGCCTGACCAAAATCACATGGCGGCAATTCACAAGGCGGCATTCCATTGAGGGTTGAAGCTATGGTCTCGATGTTGCAAGTATACATGACTTTTTGACATTTCTAAAGCGAGCTGGTTTTCTCCCGCCATTTTGGCATCCTGATAAAACTGCTCCAGGTGCTGTTCATGCTCATGACAATCGCACCATGATCTATGGCAAATGTTTTGCCAAGCCTCTCCCACTTTCCATCGACAAAAAAGCGCAGGAGCTATTCCAGCCTTTGGGAATAACTCCTCCTGATTATTTACGGGAATGTGCGCTGAAGCTTTTTATGCGGTTAACCTATGATTATTACCCCGGCACTGCAATAAGGGGATCCATTTCGAATGAATTTAAGGCAGATCAGCTGTTATCAGGACTGATTCGAAATTAAAACCAGAATATATGCCCGTGCTCCTCATCCTCATCCTCATCCTCAATTGGCCAGGCAACCTCCTGGATCCGGTTCTTAATGCGGGTACTGTATTTCTTTTTCTCCAGGAGATCAAGCAGTGGGTCCTGGATCAGCTCCACAGGGTACCTGCTCAGTCTGTCCAGAATTTTTGTGTAAAGCTGCCTGGTGGTGTTATTGGATTGAGTTCGAAACAGCTCATTTACCAATACTTCCACCATTTCCGC
>CAZOTM010000283.1:0-3096 GCA_964582675.1 uncultured Clostridiaceae bacterium | reverse complement strand
GTTCAGGTTCAGGAATTTACCGTCTTTGTCCAACTGGCTGTAATAGATCCAATCGTCCTTGAAACCGTTGATCTCCAGATCGTCGCCGAGTTTACCAGCGCCGGTGCCATCCTGTTTCATTTTCATTAAGCTGGTTCCGTCCACGTAGTATACGGCATCCGCCGATACCCACATGGCTCCCTTAAAGGCACCCACCTCGGCCAGCTTGGTCTTGCCTGTGCCATCCGTCTTAATTTTATAAATGCTGCCTGGTTTCACGCTGAAATAGAGATGGTCGCCAACAACCTGGAAGCCCATAAAATTCTCGCCGCTCAGGATCTTGGTTTTTCCCGCACCGTCCTTCAGCATTTTAAATACGTTCATCTCATTGTCAGCGTAGTAGATGTCAGTGTCTTCCACCTGCATGATTTGAGCCTCAAAATTTTCTGCCACCTTGGTCTTTTCCGTCCAGTCCGGCTTCATCCGGTAGAGGGTGGCATTTTGGATGTAGTACAGGAACCCGCCGCTCTGCGTTAACTTACTGATGGAAGAACCGGTATTGCCACCCAACCTGCCGCAGCCTGCCAGAAGCGCTATTGCCAAAACCAGTGACATGAGCCATCCAGTTACCTTTTTCATCATCATCACCCCAACCTTTGATTTATTTTAAAAACCCAACCCAGACAGGTATCTTTGTCTTTGTCATCGTCGTAGTCATTGTCATTGTCATTGCCATAATTATAGCACAAATGCTTTTACATTGCCATATTGTTGATACATTCTTTTTACCATTATGAATTCATTAACGCACACTGGTCATTCCAGCAGGCCGGCTTTTCGCCTCCGGAATAATTTCAAACTCTCCATCAGTCCTGAAAGTGCGGATTCCCAGGGGAATAATTGAAATATTTACAAAAAAATGGGATATGAAAGCTAAATTGTAGCTTCATAACCCCTTTTCAAACTCATTCTTCTAAGGATGGAGCAACCCACTGATCGTCCCATATTAACCTGACGGCTGCTCCGACATTGACGTGACTTCTTTTCAATCCAGCAGTCACGGGACTGCTGGTCAAACTGTCCTTCCGGTGATTGTCCTTCAGGTGACTATCCTTCAGGTGACTATCCTTCAGGTGACTTTATTTCAAAAGAATGCTCCAGAGGCTCAGCCTGACCGGCCAGTCAATTGGGGAAAACGGCCAGCAGTACCTGCTGGTCTTTACAGCGGGAGCTTTTTCTCCTGCCGCTTGGTAAAGGAAGATATCTCCGTATAGCCAAGATCTTTCAGCTGCCCGATGCCCTCTTTGATCCCGGCCTGATAGTGCTCATTGAAATGGGCATCCGATCCCACGGTGATGATCTTCCCGCCAAGAGCCCGGTATTTCCCCAAAACTTCCGGTTTGGGAAACGGTGAGCCGCCCTTTCCCCTGAGTCCTGAGGTATTGAGTTCGATCCCTTTGCCCTGGTGGATTAAAGCTTGCAAAATGGGATCGATGCTTGGTTCAAATTCAGTGAACTCATAGTGTTTATTGAGGAAGGGCCCATACCGGGTGATGTAGTCGATGTGGCCGGCCACATCGTAAGCGCTGAAGTTTTCCGCCATTTCCTGGAGGATCTCAAAATATCTCTTGTAGGAGCCCCGCTGATCTTTCCCATGGAAAAAGTCCCCCAGATAAAAATCCTTGCCGTCTCCATAGTGAATGGAGGCAATGACAAAATGGAAGGGGTATTGGCCTAGAAACTCCTCGATCTGTCCTTTATGGTGTTTTTCATAGCCGATCTCCACCCCCACTTGGATGGGGATCTCATAGGCCTCTTCCAGACGCTTCATCTCCTCAAAATATCCCCGGTAATCAATGGGCTCCATAAACTCCGGGTCGGTGGTGCCAAAATCCACATGGTCAGTGAACATGACGAACTCCAGGCCCAGCCGTTTCCCCGCCTTCAGGTAGGCATGGATATCCGCCTGGCTGTCCGGCGAGAAACGGGTATGTACATGGTGGTCGGTGTAGATCAAGCCAAACCCTCCTTTATTTCATGCGGCCTTCCAGTTCTTCGAAGATATCCCCCAGGGTAATGCCTTCGTTGACCAGGAGCACCAGGAGGTGATAGATCAGGTCGCTGGTTTCATAGATCAGCTCTTCCCGGGTGTTTTTAGCGCCGATGATGACCTCAGCGGATTCCTCGCCGACTTTTTTCAGGATCTTGTCGATCCCTTCCGTAAACAGGTAATTGGTGTAGGAACCCTCCTTGGGGTTGAGTTTGCGGTCCAAAATGACCTTGTAGAGGTCCGGCAGGGTATTTTTGAGCGCCTTGGCCGCCACCAGCTCATTGAAAAAACAGGAATAATTCCCCGTGTGGCAGGCTGCCCCCACCTGATTGACCTTGACTAAAATGGTGTCGCCGTCACAGTCATAATAAAAGCCTTTCAATTCCTGGACATGGCCGGAGGTCTCGCCTTTTTTCCACAGGCTTTGCCGGGACCGGGAATAATAGTGGACGATCTCCGTCTCCAGGGTCAGCTTCACCGCTGCCTCGTTCATATAGGCCAGCATCAGGACCTCGCCGGTGGCGATATCCTGGGCGATGGCCGGCACCAGCCCGTCCTTGTCGTATTTGATTGCCGTTTTTACATCGATCATAATCTGACCTCGATCCCCTTTCCCTTCATATATTCCTTAACCTGCCGGATGGAGAGCTCCCGGTAGTGAAAGACGCTGGCTGCCAGTACGCCGTCCACATCCGCCTGAAGGACCGCCTCCGCGAAATCCTCCAGCCTGCCGGCGCCCCCCGAAGCGATGACGGGAACCCCCACTCGGGAGGTGATGGCCTTTAACAGCTCGATGTCATAGCCAGACTTCATGCCGTCCGTATCGATGCTGTTGATGACCAGCTCCCCGGCACCCAGGCGGACGCCTTCCACCGCCCACTCCACCGCATTAAGCTCCGTGGGTGTCCGGCCCCCGTTGACAAACACAGTCCACTGACCCTCTCCAGTCTGTTTCACATCCATGGACAGGACGACGCACTGGGCGCCGAACTTCAGGGAAGCTTCGGTGATGAGGGCTGGATTTTTGACGGCGGCGGAATTCACCGACACCTTATCCGCACCCTTTC
>CAZOTM010000282.1:0-3096 GCA_964582675.1 uncultured Clostridiaceae bacterium | reverse complement strand
GATGATCTCATCATATATCTTTTGCTGATCCTTTGTATAGACTACCTGGAATTCCGGCAGCCTGACCCTGGACCCTTCATTGATCAAAAAGTCCTTCCCGGTGATCATCTCAAAAACCGGATCATAATCCTTGGCTTTTAAGACATATTTCATTTTGGATTTGATCTCCTCTTTCGGGATGCCGGTCTTCAGCGGGAATTTTTTATGGTAGTCCCTGACATGGCGTTTAATCTCCTCGGTGATCTCCATGAACCGTTCACTCTTCATATAGCCGTCGTTGAAGCGGAACACTTCCCCCGCCCTGATCATTGCCTCCAGGGTGCCGGACAGATCTTCCGCGGTGACCTTTTCAGCGATCTCTTTAAGGTTGGGCAGGGCATTGTCGCTGTTCATCAGGAAATCGGTGATCACCGATTCCGTATCATTCTTTTCCTTGATTTCCAAACCTTTTAAGATGCTCTCGTCAAACCGGCCGTGTTTTACCGACTTGGGATCCAATATCGATCCGCCGCCCAGGGTGACCATGGGTGAGTAGGCTCTGAGGATGATCCGGTCTCCCGGTTTACTGACGATCTCTTCCTCAAACCGGATCTGGACGAAGCCTTCCTCGCCCGGAAGGATCGATTCCACACCCAGGGGGACGACCCGGGCCATGACTTCCCTGGTTCCGATGTATACCCTGACCCGGTCCCAAAGCTTCAACGGCTTTTCAAAATTCGGGAGAACCCTGATTCTGGCATCGGTGATATAGGAGTTGGTCAGGGTATCCGGTTTGGTCAACACATCGCCCCGTTTGATATCAGTGACTTTGACGCCCTGAAGATTCAGGGCGGTCCTTTGGCCGGCGGTTGCTCCTGCCACATTTTTTTCATGGACCTGGATATTGCGGACCTTCACCGGGAGTCTCCCGGTGTAGACCATCAAATCGTCATCCACTGCGATGGTGCCTTCGATCAGAGTCCCCGTGATCACGGTCCCGAAGCCCTTCACCGTGAAGACCCGGTCCACGTTGAGCCGTGGATCGGCCGTAAGGTTCATCTGTTTGACGTTCCCGGCCACCTCATCGATCTCCTTGATCAATTCTTTCAAACCGCGGCCTGAGAGGGAGTCCACCCGGACAATGGGGGCCGTTTCGATGGGGGTGCCGGCGAACTTTTCGCGAATATCCTCCTCCAGGAGGTCCAGGTATTCATCCTCCACCATATCGGCTTTGGTGAGGACACCGATGAAATTCTCCACCCCCAGAAGGTTTAGGATATTGGCATGCTCCAAAGTCTGGGGCATGACGCCTTCATTGGCATCGATGACCAGGAGGATCATGTTGATGCCGGAGGCTCCGGCCAGCATGTTCTTGATAAATCTTTCGTGTCCGGGGACGTCGATGATCCCCACCTTTTTCCCCGAAGGCAGATCAAAATAAGCAAAGCCCAAATTAATGGACATGCCTCTTTCGACTTCCTCCTCAGTGGTATCTGTTGAAATTCCTGTCAGCGCCTTGATCAAGGTGGTTTTCCCGTGATCAATGTGGCCGGCGGTGCCGATAATAATATTAGCCATTTATTTTCTCTACCTTTCTTTTGCCATTTTCCCGGGTCATGATATACCAGCTGTCAGGCTGGATTTCATTGGTTCTAAGGATTGCCTCAACTTCTGTTTTGTCCGTCTCTTCCAGCCTTAAGGACAGGCCGCAGCCCGCCGAAACCTCAGGGGGAGTGGGAATCAGCCTGGTTTTAAGATTGGCTTTTCCCGTTACCGCTTCGCTTTTTATGGCTTGATGGGTGGAGTTGAAGGAAATGAGGATAAAGCGCTCCATGGTTATGGCCTGACTGTTTTGTTCGACCGGATGATTTCAGCGATCCGGTACATATTGGTTACTTCACCAACCGTTAATTTTGGGGTCAGCTCATAAAAGTTTAGGCATAAACCGCAGGATAGGATCTCCGTGCCCAGATCCCTCAATTTATTAAGATCCTCCAGACAGGCTGACCCTTCAACGGTCAGGAAAACGCCGGAATTATAGAACACGATTTTATCCGGCAGGACATCCTGTTCGGTGAGGGCATAAATGAAGCTCCCGATCAGCTTTTTACCCAGAACTTCATCCCCGTCACCCATTTTATCGGAGCCGATGGCTACCACATAACTGCCCGACTCATCCAGGATACCCTGGGCTGCAGGTTTGACGGCGGCTTCGGCGCCATCAGCCCCAGCCTTGCCGATAACGACTTCGTAATCATTCTCAGCGATTTTTTTAACTTCGCTGGAAAGCTTCATTTGGGCTGCCATCTTTGAAAGGTTCTGGGTTGCAATGAGGTTGTCCACCAACACGATGGCGCCTTCTTTCCCCTCTGCCGTCCTCAGGACTTTTTTCGTTTCAATGACCGGTACGGGACAAACCTTGCCTCTTGCATCAATTGTTATCATTTTTGTACTCCTCATCCTTTAGTTTGGGGGTTTCTGACACGCACTAAATCACGCTGCGGCAGTTTTCAGTGTATTTAGACTTAACTGCAATGACCAACCTGCTTTCAGACCAGTCATAATCCGGTTGGCTTTACCTAACCGACGGATCAAACTTTTATTAAGTTTCAGTGGATCAAGTTAATGTGTTTGTTTTAAGTGATTTTCGAGTGTTTGTTTCGAATTTACTGCCGCCCAGCCTTATTTAACGATGATCTCCGCTGCCTCTCTCTTGATGATCTGGCCGATCACTTTCGGCACATACTTCAAGGTACTTAACTGTTTCCTGGCTGCCTCGTATTCTGCCGGTGGGATGGAAAAAAGCAATCCCCCTGAGGTCTGCGGATCATACAGGACTTCCTCCATGGGGAAATTATCCGCCTCAAATCGAATATATTCCGCCATGTGGTTCCGATTTTTCTGGCCGCCGGCGGAAATTATGAATTCACTGGCACAACGCAGCGCATCTCCCAGTACCGGGATGGCATCGGCATAGATTTCCGCCGAATAAGCGCCGCCCAGCATCTCATGGAGATGGCCCAGGAGTCCGAAACCCGTCACATCCGTACAAGCCGAGACATTAAAGGGCATAAGAAGCTCAGCCGCATATTTATTCAAAGTGGTCATAGCTTCTGC
>CAZOTM010000281.1:0-3102 GCA_964582675.1 uncultured Clostridiaceae bacterium | reverse complement strand
ATCCAGCTCAACATCGCCAACCTGGCCGGAGTCCCCTCCATCGTTTATGGTATGCTGGGATTGTCCCTGTTTGCCAAGACCCTGATGCTGGGGGAATCACTCCTCACCGGCGGCTTGACCCTGGCTCTCCTCATCCTTCCCGTCATTATCACCTCATCCCAGGAAGCTTTGAAAACCGTGCCGGACTCCCTTCGGCAGAATGCCCTGGCCCTGGGGGTCACCAGGTGGCAGATGATCACCGGAGTGGTGCTGCCCTTTGCTGCACCGGGCATCGTTACAGGCTGTATCCTGGCTATTTCCAGGGGCCTGGGCGAAGCCGCCCCATTGATCGTGGCGGGTGCAGTTGGGATCATCTTGAAGATCCCAACTTCCCTGATGAGCCAGTATACCGTCCTGCCGATCCAGATCTACGATTGGTCCGGCCGTCCCCAGGCGGAATTCCAGGAGATCGCCTCCACCGGGATCATCGTTCTTCTGGCGATTCTCTTGTCATTCAATGTCCTGGCCATCGTGATCCGGAATAAATATGGCAAACGCTATGAGTAGGAGGAAATCATAAATGAATTATGCCATCGAAGTAGACCATTTGGATTTCTACTACGGAGAAAAGAAAGCCCTGGAAGATGTCAATATGAAAATCTCGGAAAAGGCAGTGACGGCGTTGATCGGACCATCCGGCTGCGGCAAATCAACCTTCCTGAGATGTTTGAACCGGATGAATGACTTGATCGACGACACGAAGACTGTGGGTTCCATCAAGTATTTCGGCACGGATATCAATGATCCCGAGGTTGATCTGGTGACGTTGCGGCAAAAAGTGGGGATGATCTTCCAGAAAGCCAACCCCTTTCCCAAATCCATCTACGAAAATGTGATCTTTGGACCAAAGCGCCACTCGGTCAAGTCCAAAAAGGTTTTAGACCAGCTGGTGGAGCAGTCTTTGAAGGATGCAGCCCTTTGGGATGAAGTTAAGGATACATTGCACAAAAGTGCCTTTGAATTATCCGGCGGCCAGCAGCAAAGGCTCTCCATCGCCAGGGTCATCGCCGCCAAGCCGGATGTCATCCTGATGGATGAACCCACCTCGGCCCTGGACCCCTTGTCCACCCAGAAGATCGAAGAACTGGTCCAGGATCTGAAAGATAAGTACACCATTATCATCGTCACCCACAATATGCAGCAGGCAGCCAGGATCTCGAATTTCACCGGCTACTTCCTGAACGGGCGGATGATCGAGCACGGCACCACCAACAATATCTTCTACAACCCCAAGGATAAAAAGACGGAAGACTATATTTCAGGAAGGTTCGGCTAATATGGAAAAATATAAACCCAATTTGCAGCCCAGTGAAGCAGCTCTGGAGGCAGCTTTGCAAGCTGCGGTTGATCCAGTGGAAGATGGGACAAAGTACACCGGGCGCAATGAGACCATCCAGGCAAAAGTCACTGTCAGGCAGTCGGTCAAGGATGACCGGGACGCCGTCAATATCATTTCCGTAAAAAATATGGATTTTTACTATGATAAATACCAGGCGTTAAAGAAGTTGAACGTAAATATCAAGAAAAATCAGATCACTGCGCTGATTGGTCCATCCGGCTGCGGCAAATCCACCTTTTTGCGATGCTTAAACCGGATGAATGACCTCATCGAAAAGACCAGAGTGGAAGGCTTGATCGAATTTCATGGCAAGGATATCAACAAGGATATCGACATCATGGTGCTGCGCAAGAAGATCGGCATGGTGTTCCAAAAGCCCAATCCCTTCGACATGTCAGTTTATGACAATGTTGCCTACGGGCCCAGGATCCACGGCACGACAAACAAAACTGAGCTGGATGCCATCGTGGAAACCAGTTTAAAGAAGGCGGCAATCTGGGATGAGATCAAGGACCGGCTGGATGACAACGGATTATCCATATCCGGCGGACAGCAGCAGAGGCTTTGCATCGCCAGGACACTGGCCACCAGTCCGGAGATCATCCTCATGGATGAGCCCACCTCGGCCCTGGATCCAATCTCCATCCAGAAGATCGAAGAATTGATGGAGGAATTGGAAAAGGAATATTCAGTCATCATCGTAACCCATAACATGCAGCAGGCCGGTCGCATCGCCGACGAGACGGTATTCTTTCTAAACGGGGAGATCATTGAGTCCGGAAAAACGGAAAATATATTTGTAAAACCATTTGACAAGCGGACTGAGGACTATATCTCAGGCAGATTCGGTTAGGAGGGTAGATCATGTCAAGTAAGAACATAGAAAGCGGGCTGACGAGTATCAATAACCATCTGGTAAGAATGGCTCAACTGGCCGAGATCCAGATCAATAACGCCATTGAAGCGTTGATCACCAAGAATATGGCGTTGGCTGACGAGGTGAAAGCCAGTGACGGAGTCATCGACGATCTGCAGAAGGTCATCGAGGATCAGGCAATCAAACTGATAGCCACCCAGCAGCCGGTGGCCTCGGACTTAAGGACGCTGTTTACCACCATCAAAATCGTCACCGATGTGGAACGAATGGCTGATTATGCGGTGGATATCGCCAGGATCACCTTCATTTTAAAGAATTACGAGTACAGCCTGGATATGTCTGAAATTGAAAAAATGAGCAAGGTGGCCGTGTATATGCTCCGTGAATCGATTGATGCCTATACGGCCAGGGATGATGACAGAGCCTATGAGATCACCAAGCTGGATGATGACATCGACATCGGCTTGAT
Source organism: uncultured Clostridiaceae bacterium (assembly GCA_964582675.1). Taxonomy (GTDB): domain Bacteria; phylum Bacillota; class Clostridia; order Clostridiales; family Clostridiaceae; genus JG1575. Next base: position 378 of record CAZOTM010000281.1, on the reverse strand, counting down.
GAACCTGATCAAATATTTGTATTATGATTTCCCCCATACCCAGGAGAACGCTGTCCTCACGTCACAGCTTAATTTTGTGGGGAAATATCTGGAGCGGATCGGCGATCATGCCACCAACATCTGCGAATGGACCATCTACATCGTCACCGGTGAGTATGTTGAATTGAATATATGATCGGGAGAAAGCCGACCTTTAATTGGTTGCCTTACGCCCGGACCCCCGAGGGATCCACTTAAACTGCCCTTGCCCGTTGCGGGAGGTGCAGTTGTGCTGGATCCTTTTTTGTCGTTCTTTTAATCCGCTCTTCCTCTGACACCTAAAACCTGGATTCCCGTTGAATTATAACGTGTAAAACCGAAAATCGTTGATATTACTCA
>CAZOTM010000280.1:0-3110 GCA_964582675.1 uncultured Clostridiaceae bacterium | reverse complement strand
TTTACACTTAATCTCATTCAATTACCTCGTTTATCAAATTCATTGAGCAGCCCTGCGGTATATCTGAAAATCAATCAAAATTTACACCCGGGATGGATCAACGCTGCAGCTCAAATTCGCACTGAAATTGACACCACAATTGAGAATTATATTGGCCCGGGCCGATTTCGTCAAAAAAACCGAAAATTCCTTTGGTACAACTATGTTTCCAAGGATTTTTCGGTAAATATATGAATATTATGTTAACGATCTTGACGTTGTTTCTTTACATCTGTTACATCTTTGATTAGGAGTCCTTTACCTTAAAAAACCGCATGGCATTATCATAGAGGATCTCCGCTGTCTCGGTTTCATCCAGCCCTTTGATCATGGCGATTTTTTTTATGACATACTTGATATAGTCCGACCGGTTTCTTTTCCCCCGAAACGGATCGGCGGTTAAATAAGGCGCATCGGTTTCCGTCAGCAAAAATTCAATGGGGATCTCCTGGACAACCTCCACCAGCTTTCTGGCATTTTTAAAAGTCACGACTCCGCCGATCCCCAGCATGAATCCGTAACCGGTCATTTCCCGGGCGATCTCCAGGGAGCCGGAATAGCTGTGGAGAACAGCCGGAACATCCTGGTTGCGCCTTAAAAAATCAGCCATATCCCCGTAGGCATCACGAATATGGAGGATCACCGGCTTTTGTGCAGCCCTGGCGAGCTCATACTGACGGGCCAAAATTTCCTGCTGGGCTTCATGGGATGGATTGGTATCCTCCCAATAATAATCCAGCCCGATTTCCCCCACGGCCACCACCTTGTCGTTGGCCAGGAGGCGGCGCAGCTCTTCCTCCACCGCATCATTCCATTCATGGCCGTTGGACGGATGGATGCCCAGGGCTGCATGGACAAAGGGGTAGTCCTGGGCCAGCTGATAGCTTTGCCGCATCCCCCGGAGGGTGGATCCGCAGTTAATGATATGTTTGACGCCCTTGTCCTCCATTTCATTGAAAAGCTGAGCCTTGTCCTCATCATAGGAATCATCGTCATAATGGGCGTGGGTATCGAAAATCTTCATAAAGCTCCTTTATATTAATGAATAAATTGTAAATATAATGCATATTCGTTCATTTTGCGTTCACATAATTTTAGCGGATACAGTATCCATGCGGTTTCTCCCAGTTGTGAAGAAATCTTTATAGTTGTTAATATTGAAACAAAAGCTCAGAAACGGTTAAATGAACCGTTTTGGTTTTTTATCGGCACTTTTTTGGCAATCCCAATCCCATTTCTGGTATCATAAGTTTATAGGGAATGCCCAAGGAGATATTCATGATTTCAAGCTATATCGAGGGGATCTTAAAACTGCCCCTATTCAAAACCTTCACCAAAGACTACCTGAAAAGCCTGCTAAACCTATACAATTATAGCATACTGACCTATGGCAAAGGGGAGACCATCTTCAACGAAGGTGAGGTCTGCACCTCAATTTTCATAATCATCCAGGGCACGATCCGGATCCAGAAGATCGACTCCTCCGGAAGATATTTAACGGTGGGCGAAGCGGCTTCTGGGGATATGATCGGTCCCAATGTGCTTTTTTCTGATCATTCCATATATCCCCTGTCAACCGATGCATTGACGGACGTGGTCCTGTTGTCCCTTTCCAAAAGCCTGGTCCTCAAACTGTGTCAAATGAACCTGAACTTTTTGGAAACCCTGTTAAAAGTCAGTTCCAGCAAAGCCTTTATGCTGACGAACCGCTTGAATGAGGTAACGGTCCAGACATTAAAACAAAATATATCACGATTTCTGCTGGCAGAATATGAGAAGGCCGGCGATCCCCTGATCACCCTGCCCTTCACGAAAAAAGACTGGGCGGATAAGCTGGGTGTCCAACGGACCTCCTTGCAAAGGGAGATCAAAAAGCTGGAGGACCGTGGCTTGATCAGCTCCCATCGGGACATAATCACCATTTTGAAACCTGATGAATTATCCATTATCGCTGCTGAATAACTTAGCCGGGAGGATTACCATAGATGTCAAACATTCTAGTTCTGGGCGGTTCATCCTTCGACCGAATCGCTTATGTTGTCAAAAACCCCTGTGTTTACGGAACCGTCAATGCCCACCACTATATTGAATCCCCAGGGTCATCCGGGACTGCCAAAGCCATGGCATTGAGCCGGCTGGGGGAGATCGTCCATTTCCATACGGTTTTGGGTGAGGATGAAGCCGGGGACAAAATCAGGGCGGCCTTAAAAGCCAGTCAGGTCAACGTGTCCTATGATAAGGACCCCACCGGAACCAATCGGAAGATTCGGATCATTGACGATTCCGGCAATAAGCTCTCCATCCACCTGCCAAACTTTGACAACCCCATCGCCCTGTCCAGGAATGTATTAACTGACCTGATGGCCCGGTGTGACCTGATCGTCCTGAACCTGATGGGTTATAACCTGGATATCCTGGATCTGGTGGCAGCCTCAGGCCGACCAGTCTGGTGCGACCTCCATGATTATTTGGAAAATGATCCCTATTATGATGCTTTCATTGCCGTATCCGACTATATCTTCCTCAACAGCGACCGCCTGACCGACTACCGGGATACCATGAAAGCCCTGGGCAGCAAGGGCCGACTGATCGTCTGCACCCATGGCAAGGAGGGTTCAACGGCCTTCTGCAAGGATAAATTCTACGAGCAAAGTGCCTATGATTTCGTCCCCGTGGATACCACCGGAGCCGGCGACAGCTACTTTTCCGGTTTTTTAAGCGAATACCTCAAAAAAGGCAACATTGAACGCAGTTTGATGTACGCCTCCATTGCCGGCGGCCTGTCCATTGAAACCAGGGATACTGTGGACAAATTCCTGTCCCATGACTTGGTGGAAAAGACTCTGCTTCAGAAAGGCATTTTTGATAAGAGCAATCCCCAGGGGTCCACCAATTTTTAAGGAGCACCCGATCTTGGATCAGCTTCAGCATTGTCATCAGGACGCCCTTGCCTCCCCGGAATATGCAAAAACCAGTCAATTCCTCCCCAGCAGGGGTTTGCCGCCCGATCACCCTTTCAGGCAGGGACGTTCCTCATCATGGTCAGCCTGACCGCTGCTATGGGTCCATGC
>CAZOTM010000279.1:0-3122 GCA_964582675.1 uncultured Clostridiaceae bacterium | reverse complement strand
ATTTCAAGAAAAAACTGGAAGCTATGGGCGGGCGGAACGACTCAGTCTTTGTGATTTACGATGGGGGCGATAACTTTACGGCTGGCCGGGCCTGGTGGCTGCTGAAGTATTTCGGTTTGGAGTCAGTGTTTGTATTGAACGGGGGCTTCAACCAGGCTCTCCAGTCCGGGATCAGCATGTCCAATGAGGTCCCGCCGCCAAAACCGGGAAAGCTGGTTTTGACCGGGGGCCATATGCCCACCACGGAATATGAGGATGTTTTAACCTACAGCCAAAATCCAAAGCCGGGGGAAGTCCTCATCGATTCCCGATCTTATGATCGCTATATCGGCAAGAGCGAGCCCTTGTACGCAACGGCCGGTCATATCCCCAACGCCAAACATCTATTTTACCTGGATCCCTACCACCCGGACGGAACAATCAAAGCGCCGGAAGAACTTGAGGCGCTGTTTCGTAAGTTTTCCGGGCAGGAGATCACGTTATCCTGCGGATCAGGCGTAACCGCCTGTTCCAACCTCATCGCCATGGATGAGATCGGTTTGTCCCCAGCTCTTTATGTGGGCTCCTATTCGCAATGGCTGAAACGGGGCAACGCTGTGGCCAGGGGTGAAGAATAGGGCTCATGCATATCGGTATGAGAACATTTAAAACCGGCCTGGCGGTCCTGGCGGCCATTTTGGTGGCCGATGCCTTAGGCCAGACGGAGTATTTTGTCCTGATCTTCACTGCTCTGGTGTCGGTGGAAAGCACCGTTTATTTTTCCCTCAGCAATGGGCTCTCCCGGTTCTCGGCCAATGCCTTTGGGGCTTTGATCGCCCTGTTCATGGCTTATACGGGCTTGCCCATCATCGTGACGGTGCCGGCGGCCATCATTTTATTGATCTTATTAAACAACCGGTTCGTCCGCCAGGAATCGATTGCCACGGCGGCGGCCATTATGATCATCATCCTCCTGGATAAAACCATCAGCCCGGAGGCGATTTTGTTCATCCGGCTGCGGGATACGTTGATCGGGATGATGATCGGTACAGCCATCAATGGTCTGATCTTTCCACCCAAGCTCAATATCCAGCTGCACCGGGCAGCCAAAGCTCTGTCTGTTGAGACCAAAGCGATGATTGAGCAAATCTATCTATACCGGGTCACCGAGGATCTGGAAGAGTACCGGCATAAACTGGCGATCCTGAATTCGGCCATCCAAAATGTCCGGCATGAGATCGGGGTCAAAAAAGACCTGTCTGACCCCGAGCTGAAAAAATACGGGGAGCTGCTCCTCCTCTACCAGAAAATCGCCATTTACTCGGAGAACCTGTCTCTCATGGACGCATCCACCCGGGTCACCCGGCAAAACCAGACCGATCTAACCAGGATATTCGGACATGAAGATGTCATCGATGAACCGTGGCAGGAAGCGGACATAACCAAGGAAGAGGTCATCTACAACTATACCCTGGAAAAAATGATCAGCGCTTTACGCTCCCTCCACATCATGGAGAAGGCCCTTTCGCTGACTGATCCCCAATAAGCTGATGGATCCGCAATGAGCCGGAGCGTCATCCCCCTAAGACAAAAAACCACCCAGGAGATTCCGGTGACAGCCATCGGGGTCTCTTTCGGGTTAAATTCAAGATTTGGAGGAACTATCAATGACCGATTATTATCAAATAGCCCTGGACAAGCATGAAGAGTGGCTGGGTAAACTGACCACGGAGGTTAAGGTACCCCTGGCGACCAAGACGGATCTTTCCATCGCCTACACACCGGGTGTAGCCCAACCCTGTCTGGAAATCAGCCGAGATAAGGCCGCAGCCTATAAATATACCTGGAAGGGGAATGTGGTGGCGGTTATCACCGATGGATCTGCGGTGTTGGGATTGGGCAATATCGGCGCATCTGCGGCCCTGCCAGTCATGGAAGGGAAGTGCGTCCTGTTCAAGCACTTTGCCGGCGTCAATGCGGTGCCCTTATGCATCGATACCCAGGACACGGAGGAGATCATCAAATTTGTGAAACAGGTGGCGCCCACCTTTGGCGGCATCAATTTGGAGGATATCTCATCCCCCCGCTGCGTGGAAATCGAACAGCGCCTGGTGGCTGAACTGGACATCCCGGTTTTCCATGATGACCAGCATGGTACGGCCATCGTCGTCACCGCCGGGTTGATCAATGCCTGTAAACTGGTCCATAAACAGCCGGGGGATTTGACGGTTGTGGTATCCGGCACCGGGGCAGCCGGCTATTCCATCATAAAGATGCTCAAGGCCTGGGGCGTCCGGAGGATCTATGGGTTTGACCGGAAGGGGATCATTAAGCGGTCGGACATGGCGGCCGCCAGCAGCGTAAAACAGGAAATTGCCGCCCTGACCAATGAAGAAAACGAAAGCCTGACCATGGCGGAAGCCCTGGGAAAAGCCGACGTGTTCATCGGCGTATCCGGTCCCGGGATTTTGACCAAAACCATGGTCCAAGGCATGAAACCGGGGGCCATCGTGTTTGCCATGGCCAATCCGGAGCCGGAAATCGGATATGAGGATGCCCTGGAAGCTGGAGCAGCCGTCGTTGGCACCGGCCGGTCGGATTATCCCAACCAGATCAACAATGTCCTGGCTTTCCCCGGGTTATTCAAGGGGGCCTTAGCGGTGCGGGCATCGAAGATCTCCGAGGGCATGAAATTCGCCGCCGCCAGGGGTCTGGCCTCCATCATTACTGATGGGGAATTGAGTTCCCGGTATATCATTCCCGATCCCTTTGATCCTCGAGTGGCCCAAGCCGTATCGGAAGCGGTGGCAGACCAGGCTGTGGCAGAAGGTTTGAACGGAATCCCCAGGGCTTGATCTGAACTTCTTCCATGAAGCGGCCGCCGCAAACGCCCAAAAAAGAAACCGATCCAACGCGACGGTGCTCCATATGTCATCTGTCTCAAACCATCAGATCGAAACCATGCGAATTATGAAATTTATAATCCTTCGTGGATCAGAATAAATAATCCTTGACTGGGGGGAAGGGATAGGCGGCGCCGATCCCTTCCCTTTTTAATAAGTAAATGTTTGGAAAGACTACTGTCCGGATCTGAGGGATCCGGACAGTAGTCTTTGGCGGTGATTTGCCAATGATTTGCCAAT
>CAZOTM010000278.1:0-3158 GCA_964582675.1 uncultured Clostridiaceae bacterium | reverse complement strand
CAGCCATCATCGATGGGATCAGCAGCGCCCACCCCGGAGCCGACCTGCAATTCGGGGCGGGAAATTTCAAGGATTTCCCCGCAACTTCTGATCCCTATTGCTTCAATAATGACCAAAGTATCACTACGGATGCTGCCGCTGTCAATACCGCCATCGAAAGCTGGGAAGCAGACGGCGGCGGGGATGACAACGAGGGCCAATTCTACGCCTACGACCGGATCGCCGACCCATCCAATCCGGTTGGCTGGAGAGATGGTGCCAAAAAGATCCTGGTGGTGTTCGGCGATGCCCCTGCCCATGATCCAATCCCCACCGGGGCGACGGGTCTCCCTTATGAAATCACCGAAGATTCAATCACCCAAAAGCTCATGGCGGCCGGGATCACCTTCATCGGCATCAGCACCATGACCGGCAACCTATCAGGGATGGATTATGATCCAAACAATAATATCAGCTGGTACGATATGTACTATCCCGGTTATGTAGCCGGCGGCACCCCGGGGCAGGCAACCCGGATCGCAGCTGCCACTGGCGGAGTGTATCTTGCCGGGATCGATGATGCCAGCATCGCCTCGGTCATTGCCGCCCAAATCACTGCGGCGGTAACCACCATCAACAGCTTGAGTCTGGTACCGTCAGCTGACATCGCTCCCCTCGTCAAGTCGATCACGCCTGCCAGCTATGGTCCCCTGAGCTTGGAGGAAGCACAAACGAAAACCTTCGCTGTGACCTTCGAAGGCACCGTTTTAGGAACGAATGCGGCCCAAGTCTTTACCGGCACCCTGGATGTTATGGCTGACGGATCCAAACTGGGTAAAAAGACGGTGAAGATCACCGTTCCCGTGGGGATTCCTGATGTGGTCATCGACATCAAACCCGGCAGCTTCCCCAACAGCATCAATCTGAAAAACAAGGGCAGCCTGCCAGTGGCAGTCCTGGGCAGCGAAAGTTTTGATGTATCAGCCATCGACCCGGACAGCGTGAAACTGGAAGGCGTTGACCATCTTAAGATCGGTCTTGGTTTGTCTGATGTTAACCTGGATGGCTGCCTGGATTGGGTATTCCACTTCCCGGTCCGGAAATTGGGCGCTCTGAAGGGCGCAACGGAAGCGACGCTCACGGGCATGACCATTGGAGGTATTGACTTTGCGGCTACCGACAGTATCAGGATCCTGAAATATTGATGCTTTAAGTCTCATAAAAGGCTGCGGAAGATCCAATCCGGACTTTCCGCAGCCTTTTTGTTTTTATTTTTTCTGAGCATCGGGGAACAAATGACTCCCGCCAAGGGAACAGTTGGTTTACTGCCGGCCTGACGGGAGTTGTCTGTATTAGAGGTCAGGTTTCAGGAGAGTCAGCCTTCGGCATTATTCTTCTGCCGCTGGCTCGGCTGTGACTTCACGTTGTTCTCTGGAGTCCATGCCGATCAGGTCACCCGCCTCATAGCGGGGATAGTGGGAGCCCTCTTCCGGATTGTTGTCGATTTCCGTATTCAGCTTGACCGAACGATATCTGGTCATGCCGGTTCCGGCCGGGATGAGTTTTCCGATGATGACATTTTCCTTTAAGCCCAGGAGTGGATCGATCTTGCCCTTGATGGCAGCATCGGTCAATACTCTGGTGGTTTCCTGGAAGGAGGCGGCGGACAGGAATGAATCCGTCGCCAGGGAAGCTTTGGTGATTCCCAGCAGGACCTGGTCCCCCTGAGCTTCGACTTCGCCTTTTTCCCTGGCCTTGGCATTGGCATCGTTGTAGTCAAACATGTCGATGAGGGCACCGGGTAACAGATCGGTGCTGCCGGCTTCGGCCACTTTGACCTTTCTGGTCATCTGCCGGATGATCACTTCCAGATGCTTATCGTTGATGTCAACACCCTGGAGGCGGTATACCTTCTGTACTTCTGACAGAATGTACTTTCTGACGCCCTCCACGCCCTTGATCCGCATGATGTCATGGGGATTGATGGAGCCTTCCGTCAATTCGTCACCGGCTTCCACCTTCTGATTTTCCGTCACGGCGATTCTTGAGCCGAAGGGGATGTCATAGCTGTGTTCAATGCCGTCGTTGTCCATTACGTAAATGATCCGTTTTTTCTTGGTCTCTTCGATTCTCACTAACCCTGCCGTATCGGATATGATGGCGAGTCCCTTGGGTTTTCTGGCTTCGAAGAGCTCTTCGATACGCGGCAGACCCTGGGTGATATCGTCGCCGGCAACACCGCCGGTATGGAACGTACGCATGGTCAGCTGAGTTCCCGGTTCACCGATGGACTGGGCCGCGATGATCCCCACGGCTTCGCCGATGTTGATCCGCCGGGCGGTGGCCATATTCATGCCATAACACTTGGCGCAGACGCCTGTCCTGGTTTTGCAGGTGAAGACCGAGCGGATCAGGGCTTCCTTGATACCGGCATTTACGATCTTGCCAGCCAGTGCCGGGTCGATATAGGTGTCCTTGGTAGCCAGGACTTCACCGGTTTCCGGATTCAGGATATCTTCAGCGGCGAATCTGCCCCGGAGTCTTTCCTGCAAAGGTTCAATGACCTCACTGCCATCCATGACGTCCTTGACGATGATCCCGCCATCCGTTCCGCAGTCATCCTCTTTGACGATGACATCCTGGGAAACGTCCACCAGACGCCTGGTCAGGTATCCGGAGTCCGCCGTCTTCAGCGCAGTATCCGCATTGCCCTTTCTGGCACCGTGGGTGGAGATGAAGAATTCCAGTACATCAAGCCCTTCCCGGAAGGATGCCTTGATGGGGATTTCCACGGTCTTTCCGGATGGATTGCCCATCAGGCCTCTCATGCCGGCCAGCTGCTTGATCTGTGACTTACTGCCTCGCGCTCCGGAATCCGCCATCATAAAGATGGGGTTGAAGGAATCCAGGGAGTCCATCAGGACCTTGGCGACCTCTTCTGTGGTTTCGCCCCATTTCTCGATGACTGACCGATATCTTTCATCGTCGGTGATCAGTCCCCGCTTGTAGAGGGTCTCGATTTTGTTGATGACCTGATTGGTATCCTCCAGCAGCTTATACTTAGCTTCGGGAACCACCATGTCCGAGATGGCAACGGTCAATGCCGCCTGGGTGGAATAATGGAACCCTTTGGCTTTGATGTTGTCCAATATGGTGGAGGTGGTGACCGGTCCGTATTT
>CAZOTM010000277.1:0-3165 GCA_964582675.1 uncultured Clostridiaceae bacterium | reverse complement strand
GCAAACTAAAATCGGGTGTTGATGGAGATTTCAATCACTGATATAATGAACAGGACTGTTTAAAGTTTGTTAATTAACTGTCATTCTGCCGTGGGTCAATGGATTTTTGTGCCAGACCAATAATTTGTAAGTATCGGTTAAGATGGGATTGGTCTGATTCAATCGTTAAGGGCTGGGATGGATCAGTCAGTCATCCGGAAAATGTCCGTGGTTATGTCAAGATATAAGAAATAAATGAAATGATTGTAAGCTGACTACTAAATTTTTAAAAAATGGAGGACAAGTGGATCAAATGAAAAAGATCAAAATTGTGACCTTAGCACTATGTACAATCTTCACGCTGACAGGCTGTTTCTTTGGAAATCAGGCAACCAAACCTGCAGGCGGTGGGGCAGCCACAACCGCAAATAGTTCGACGGCGGCTGGTACAACTACCCCAAGGACCATATCAAGCAGTACCACAACCCCGGCAAGCACAACCCCGGCAAGCACAACCCCGGCAACGACAGCCGCGGAAACCACTGCACCAGTGACGACAACGGCAGTGACTCAGCCTGAAGAGACGACGACCCCGGCAACCCAGGCGGAAGGAATAATGGGGCTGGATAACAGCCCGATCAGCTGGAGCCATGGTAATCCGGTGGACCTGTCAGAGTATAATGCCTATTATAATTACGGGGGAGACAAGATATATCTGACCTTCGATTTAGGCTATGAAGGCGGCTATACCCCCCAAATTTTAGACACCTTGCAGGCCAAAGGCGTCAAGGCGGTATTTTTCCTGACCGGCACATATATTTCCGATAACCCGGCAATGGTGGATAAAATTATTGGGGGAGGTCATTTAGTGGGGAATCATGGGTATGACCACACCAATATGTCCGTACTGGCTGAGGATTCACCAGATGGTCTGATTGAAGATTTAAAGAAATGGGAAGACGATATGGGCCCATCATTGATGCTCTACCGAGCACCGGAAGGTGTTTATTCGGAAAGAGGGCTGGCAATATTAAAGGAACGTGGCTACGAGACCATGTTTTGGGGAGCGGCCTACCAGGATTGGGACGTCAATGCCCAGCCTGATCGGGACACAGCTCTGGAGACGATTAAAAGCGTGACTCAGGCTGGCGAAATCGTCCTGCTCCATCCTTTCAAAACAAACTCCGAGTTGTTGGGCGATTATATCGACTGGGTCCGGGGAAATGGCTGGGAATTGAGCCTGCCTTAATATATTCCGTCCCGGACAGACATTTCGCCCATTGAATAATTGGATACAAAAAGCAGAAACTGAATTGGGCCCTGAGGCTTCAATTCAGTTTCTTTTTTCAGCTTAAGTCGATCCAATACCTTTGGATAATGTTCCCGTCGCCATCTTCGACTTCATTTTCCAAAATGCCGCCATTATGCATAATGGCCATGGCTGAGCCCATATTACCCTTAGCGCAGGTTATCAGCAGCTTATCCATTTGATTTGCCTTACAGACTGACAGAGCCTGTCTGAGCATCTCTGTGGCATATCCTCTGCCTCGTAAATCTTTTCGGACACTAAATCCGATATGACCGCCAAATTGGTAAAGATAGTCATTGAGTTCCCTGCGGATATCGATCATGCCAACCAAAGCACCATCTGTGACCCGGATGACGATATAGGTTTCGGAGGGTACCCTGTCGTCACGGACAGTTCGGTGGTCCTCATTATCCCGCAAATAGCCGAGCCATTCCCTGAAGTCATTGAAATGCTCAAGACCGGCGCTGCCATGGAGGATCTCATTGTTGGCTTCGAATTCCTGTTTATAATTCATGAGCAAATCTTTATGCCTTAAGTCAGGTTTCATAAGTCTAAGTGACATTACATTACCCCCTAAAATCCCGATCGAATATCCGAGCCCCTTTTTATGCGAGTCGGCTTATTACGATATATTTTAGCACATTTTAGATGAACTTATCCAAAGCCGGCTAATTGAGAGAGGTTGTCCCGGCAATTATTAGCTCCGCCCACTTAAACATCATAGTACCCTTAAAACAAAACACAGCCGGAAATCGGCTGTGTTTGAGGGGTGGCAGTCAGTTCAATGGCCCGTATATAGTGGATAATCTACGTTTCCTTTAAATATGGTAAGTGGTGATCTCATCGCAGTAATTGCATTGATATTTTAAATTGCCGTTGGTTTTTTTCAAGGTAAAAGTTGGGATGGCCAGGGCATCTACATTGGAGATGCATCTTGGATTGGAGCACTCAAAAATGCCGACGATTTCCTTGGGAACATCAACTCTTCGCTTTTCTACGATTTTACCTTCTCTGATGTGGCTGATGGTCACATTTTTATCAATCAAGGCCAAAATGTTGAGATCGATGTCGTGTCGGCCTTCGATTTTGATAATATCCTTCTTTCCGAGGAGGGAACTGCGCACGCCCATGAGCAGGACCACTGGGGTTTCTTCTGTCTGAAGATTGAGCTTTTGATAAATTTTAATGCCCATGCCCTGTTGAATGTGATCAATGACGATACCGTCTTCAATTCCTGATACAGTTAACATATTACACCTCCAAAAGTTTCATGATAAGTGCCATTCTGACGTACATTCCCAATACCGCCTGCTCGAAATAAACTGCCCGGGGATCATCGTCCACGTCCGTTGAGATCTCATTGACTCTTGGCAGGGGATGAAGAAGGATGGCATCCTTTTTGGCGAATTTCATTTTCTCTTTTGTCAGGATAAAGGAATTTTTCAGCTTGATATAATCGGCTTCGTTGAAGAATCTTTCCTTTTGAATCCTGGTCATATACAAAATATCTACTTTGTCAATGATGTCCTCCAACAGGGCGGCTTCTTCAATTTCCAAATGGGGGTAGGTTTCCTGCAGCTTCTCCAGGATGGTTGGTGGCAGGCTTAATTCCTCCGGGGATACCAGAAAAATCTTTTTGGTGTTGAAGCGGGCGATGGTATAGATCAGGGAATGGACTGTCCGGCCGTATTTGAGGTCACCGACGAAGGCGATGGAATGGCCTTCAAGGGTCCCTTTATAGTACTTGATGGTGATCAAGTCGGTGAGGGTTTGAGTGGGGTGCTGGTGTCCGCCGTCTCCTCCATTGATCACTGGAACAGTGGAATATTGGGAAGCCAGGAGGGCTGCTCCTTCGTTGGGATGCCGCATGGCGATGA
>CAZOTM010000276.1:0-3168 GCA_964582675.1 uncultured Clostridiaceae bacterium | reverse complement strand
CAATGTCTATGTCATGAGCGGCGGCACCACCAGCTGGACTGATTCCGGCTTCACTCTGGAAAAAACCGACAATAAGCCGGTGCCAGTGGCAGATTTTGGTACCACCACTCCGGAAAATCCCGATCTGATCGACACCGTTGCCGAAGTGCAGGCCAACCTGGTGGATCCAAACTTCCTCCTGGTGGATAACCGGACCATCGAAGAGTATAAGGGGGAGACCTCAGGTTACAGCTACTTTGAGAAAGCCGGCCGGATTCCGGGTGCTGTATACGGTTATGCCGGCGTGGGCAACTCCAGCTCCATGCTGTATTACAACAACCTGGATACCACCATGCGCAATGCCTATGAGATCCAGGCAATGTGGAAGGAAGCCGGGGTGGATACAACCAAGCACCTGTCCTTCTACTGCGGCGGCGGCTACCGGGCAGCTGAGATCATGTGGTCGGCCAATGTCATGGGCTTCGACAATGTCTCCCTCTTCGCTGACGGCTGGTGCGGCTGGGCTACTGCCGGCTTGGAATCAGTCAAGGGCGATTAAATCTTGAACGGATCGGCGCCATCGCCCCGACGAAAACTCACAGGACTGGTGACGGGCCTCTTGACCTTTCTGCAAGCCGCCTGCCTTGCCGGGGCCTATCTCCTGGACGATCTCAGCCGTAAAAAAGCCGGAGTCAATCACCATGTGGTATACAGAAAAAACCAGTACATGAAAACCATCCTGGATGCTGACCACCGCTTCGTCTATGGGATCCTGGCAATCCTCATCCTGGCTGGGTTGGTGATTTATCTCCTCCGGCACCGGGAAGGGAATTACGTAAAAATCCTGATCCCCCTAGTCCTGTGGACCATGGCGGCAGGGGCGGTTCTCTTCCTGCCAGCGGTCATGGAACGGCCCACCTATGTCTACCTGTTGGGTATCGTCCTGGTCGTGTGGCTGCTCCAGTGCCTGAAGTCATTCCTTCGGCTGAAACAAATGAACGGGGGAAAATCACTAAACCAATAACCACAAGCTAAAGCGCGTTGCTGGAAATTACAGCAACGCGTTTTTATCAATTGAAAGGCGTTAATTCCAGGGACAAGCCCTCCGTTCTTGCTAAGGACAAGCCCTCGTTTCGTACCAAGGACAAGCCCTCGGTTCGTCCCAAGGACAACCCAAGGATCTCCGCGGAAGATCATCGGTTTGCCTGTGATCATCGGTTTGCCTGTGATCATCGAATTGTCCTGGGTCATCGGGTAACCAGGAACTTTTGCTTGAGAATGAGGGATCAATAAACAGCAGGAATGGGGAAGAATGGATTACCAAAACCTGGATCATGGGAAGAGTGGACGTAGAAACGCCAAATCAAGAGTCGAGTGGATCAAGGGAAGCACTGATCATTGGAAATGTGAATCAAGGATTAATAATTGAATGAAATGGAGGAGGGAAAATGCAGGAAAGGATTCAGAAAATCGCAGAATCAACCCAGGATTCTGCAAAATGATCCCTGACTGTGAAAACCCTGAAGAACAATTTATAACCTGAGACAATGAAGGCGTTATCAATAAATCCCTTCCCGGAAAGACTGGACCAAATGAAATGCAAGTTATAAAAAACATAACATTCATTTATTGTCCGTTTGCTATTGACAGCCTTTCATGAGGTCTTATAAAATTCAGATAAGTGTTAAAAATCGATTGGAACATCAAGGAGGATGGAATCATGAAGAAAAAATGGATAACTTCCATGGGAGCATTACTGCTCAGCGCTGCACTGCTGGTATCCTGTTCAGGGGGCGGAACATCAGCTGCCAGTGTAAAACTCGCCACCGGCGGCAATACCGGGACTTATTATGCTTTCGGAACTGCATTGGGACAGATTCTAGGGCCCAAGGCCGGTGTAAATTTCAATATTCAGTCAACCGGAGCTTCCAAAGCCAATATCCAGCTGATTTCCGGGAAGGAAGTCAATATGGCCATCGTCCAGAACGACGTTATGGATTATGCCTTTAACGGCACGGATCTGTTTGCGGCGGATGGGGCAGTCAAGGGCTTCTCGGCCATGGCCGGCCTCTATGCCGAAGTGGTTCAGATCGTGGCTGACCCCAACGCCGGAATTGAGACCATCGCCGACTTAAAGGGCAAGCGGGTTTCCGTAGGGGATGCCGGCAGCGGTGTGGAGTTCAATGCCAAGCAGATCCTGGAAGCCTATGGGTTGTCTTTCACGGACATTGAGAAGCAGAACCTGAGCTTCTCAGCTTCAGCCGATGCCTTCAAGGATGACAAGATCGATGCCTTCTTCTGTACGGCCGGAGCACCCACTACCGCCATCATGGACCTGGTGACCACCAAGGCAATCAAGCTTCTGGGGGTAGAGACCGACAAGGCCGATCAGCTCAAAGCTGCCCATCCCTTCTACACCACCTACGATATCGCCGGGGGAACTTATAAGGGCGTGGATCAGGCAGTTACCACCCTGGCCGTCAAAGCCACC
Organism: uncultured Clostridiaceae bacterium; assembly: GCA_964582675.1. Taxonomy (GTDB): domain Bacteria; phylum Bacillota; class Clostridia; order Clostridiales; family Clostridiaceae; genus JG1575. The sequence goes on along the minus strand of CAZOTM010000276.1, from coordinate 698 downwards.
ATCATCGTCAGTGATGAATTGGCCGAGGATACGGTCTATAAGCTGACCAAAGCCCTCTTTGAGAATAAAGCGGACATTGCCAATGCCCATGCCAAGGGCAAAGAACTGGATGCAGCCTATGCTGTCGAAGGGATCTCCATCCCGTTCCATAAGGGTGCTGAGAAGTACTATAAGGAAGTCGGAGTCCTGAAGTAAGATGAAGCGAATCTCCGGAGCCATTCTCCTCTTTCTGGCTTTCACCATTCCCTTGAATGGGTGCAGCCGGGGCAGGGAATTGGTACTCAGGGATCAGACGACGGGCCAGGTTTACGGGGCTTGGACAGTGGGGGAGGGGGACACTTTCTCCCTGGCGTTCATCCATTCCGTGAACCAAAGCCCGGTGATTGACGTATTTGCCGTGGAGGAAGACCATCTGCGGGCTGTAAAAACCATCTACAGTTCCCTGGGCGCCGGTGTGCAGAGTGAGTTGCAGCCGGGGGAGACCTTAAGCTACGATGAATCCGGACGCATGGTGATTTCAGGCTTTCAAAGAACCTATGAGAGCCTGAATCTCATTGTCGGGACGGTGTCTGACCATAGTCTGACCATCCAGGATAAAACTTACAGTCTGCGAGAACTATGCGGCAAAAATGCTGCGGTGACTTTCGCCATCAATCCATAGAGAAGGGAAGAAGATATGAGTGATTTGAAACAAAAAC
>CAZOTM010000275.1:0-3184 GCA_964582675.1 uncultured Clostridiaceae bacterium | reverse complement strand
TCCTTTTTGTATCCGTCATAGGGCCATAAACGAGTGATTTTACCGTCTTGTCTTCCTCATAACCCTCATAGGTTGTTCCTAAAACTCAGACTCGGTTTGAAATTCTTCCTCTGCGCCAGATTCGGCTTCATTCCGCATTTCAGACGGGGACTCCGCTTCAGAATCAGAGGGCTTGGCGGGCTTTATTTTGTATTCCTTTTTGTCATCGGATTCCATATCAAAGATGATCAGCTGGAGATTCTTGTTTTCCATGGAGGAAATTCGGAAAACTTCCAGGAGCTTTTCGCCGTACTCCTTGAGATTTTTCAAAATCAGCTTGGTATTGATGATCTGGATCCTGGTGGGGATGTCGCTTTCGGTCAACAGATCATGGAGGGCATCCAGGTTTTCACCATAGTATTCAGGAAAATACAATCTCTTCTCGATATATTTATGGGTGGCGTTCCGGTTATACATAAACCGGCCATCCAGGATGATGACCTTGAAATCCAGGCTGGCTGCCTTGTCCGCTCCGTTCTTGCCATTTTTTTCGGTGTTATTCATGCCACCACCTCCTAATTCAATTGTTCGAATGATTTGTAGTGATCCTTGGTGTAAAAGATGAGGCCGTCATTGGAATAGACGATCCGCTCCGCCCCCCGGGATCCGCCCTTGTAGTTGATATCGCACTCATAGTATTGGCGGCCGCTTTTTTTCGGCAGCAGCTCTTCAAAGTTGCCGAATTTGTCCCCGCCGATGCTCATTTTGTCCGTTACTTTCCACAGGTTGCCTTCCGAGGCTTTCCAGCCCAAATCGGAGGCTTTGTTCTTGGTGATAAAATTGGCGGGCAGTTTCTTAAACTGATAGAGATAGGCGGCCACCTCCATTTTGCTGGTGTACCTGCCATCAGCTGCCACCTTGATCTGGCTCAAAGGCGACTCGGGGTTGCTTTGACTGGCTTGCGTCTTGGCTGCTTGCGTATTGGCAGCCTGCGTCTTGGCGGTTTGCGTCCCCGCATCCGTCTTGGATTGGGTCCCCTGGGCAGCTGTTGTTTGTCCGGGAACGGTAATTCCGGCACTGCCGGTATCGGAGTTAACCGCCGGGGCACAGCCCGCCAGGATGAAGACGGCCATCAGGATGGCCGAAATTAGTTTTTTGCTGAGTTTGAAGGGATTATGGTTTTGGCTGTTCATTCATTTACCTCTCACTTCGTTGGGCGATTGCCCTTACTGATTATTATATGGCAAGTCAGCCCATTTTAAATTCGTTTGCCGAAATTTTTAATTCCGTACACACCAATTCAACAAAATTCAATATCTCCTGATTTAAAATTGCCTGCTATTAATTTATCCTGTTTTTTCTTTATCCCTGTTTTTTCTGTTTTCCGGCTATTCATGTTTCTAGGATGTGCCGGCAGCCCCCTTTTCCACCATGTTTCGATAAATGGAGGCCCGTTGCATCAGCTCCCCGTGGCTGCCCGTTTCTACAACTTCACCATGGCTCATGACGATGATCTGCTGGGCGCTGCGGATGGTGGACAGCCGGTGGGCGATGATGATGGCGGTTCTCTGTGATGCGGCCTTTTCAATGGCGCCCTGGATCATCTTTTCCGTTTTCGTATCGATGTTGGCCGTGGCTTCATCCATTATAATAATCGCCGGATCCCGGGCCAGGGCTCTGGCTAAGGCCAACAGCTGCCTCTGCCCCATGGACAGCGTGGCGCCACGCTCCATGACCGGCTCGGCCAGGCCAGCCTGGAAGCCGTTGATCAATTTATCGGCGTTGGCGTCCCGGATGGCAGCGGCAAGGCGGTTTCCAGCAATGTCGTCATTTAGAGTGAGGTTGAAGCGGATATCCCCGGCAAACAGGAATACCTCCTGCAGAACCAGGGCGATGGACTTTCGCAGATCGCTTTTTTTGATGTCCTGGATGTTTTTTCCGTCGATCAGGATTTCTCCCCTGGTCACCGGATAGAAGCCGGTGATCAAACTGATGATGGTCGTCTTGCCGGCACCGGTCTCCCCCACCAGGGCTGCCGTTTCCCCCGGTTCAATGACAAAGGAAACATCCTTCAGGACCCAATTGTCCCCTTCATAGGCAAACCAGACATGCTTGAACTCAATCCGGCCCAGGGGCCTCCCCATGGCTTCGCCCTGGTCCAAATCCTCCAGAATGTCCGCCTCATCCAGGAGCTCGAAGATCCTGGATGAGGAAACCAGGGCTGATTCAATGGAGGTTAAAGATTCGGCAAGATCCGACACCGGGGTGAAAAACTGCCGGATGTACATGGTCAGGGCAGTGATGTCGCCGATCCCGACATCCCCGGCATGCATCGCCTTCATGCCCACCCAGAGGATGATGCCGATGGCCAGGCTTTCAAAAATATTGGCCGAGGGTCCCGACAGGGAATGAAGCTTCATCTGGACCAGGGATCGGTCAAAGTACTGTTCGTTCAAGCGGTCAAAGGCTTTGAAGCGATCCTTCTCCCCGTTGAACAGCTGGACCACCTTCATCCCGGAAATGTTTTCGGCAATATTCGTATTGAGCTGGCTGGTGATCCCTTTTAAAATCACCCAGTTTTTGTGGACCAGGTGCCGGATGAGAAAGACCAAGGCGAACATAGCGGGCAGCACCGTAAAGGACCAGGCTGTCAAGGGCACTGACAGGATCGCCATGGCATAGACGATCCCAAACAGGAGCACGCCATCTTTGATCACCGACACCAGGATATCGGTAAATAGCTCGGACAAGGCTTCCACATCATTGGTCGCCCTGGTGATGAGGCGGCCGGCCGTGGTCTTATCCAGATAGCTTAGGGGCAGATACTGGATGGTTTTAAAAACCTCCTCCCGCAGCCGTTTCATGATCTTTTGGCCGACTGAAGAGATCAGGCAGGTTTGCAGATACTGACCAAGACTGCCCAGGACGATCACCCCCATGTAGGCTCCGGCTGCCATTGGGATGGATATGCCCCCGGATCGGAGATTGGCCGGTTCAATGAAGTCATCGATGATCAACTTCATGAAATAAGGCTTTAACAGGGCCGTGCCATTGACCAGGATGACCAGGCTGAGGATCACCGCCGCCGTCCATTTATGGGGCAGGAGATACTTGAGCATCCGCATTAACGCCCTGCGGCTGTCATTGGATGTTGATGGCGTCGTTGTATTGGGATTCGTAGATCTCCCCATACCTGCCTCCTTTC
>CAZOTM010000274.1:0-3191 GCA_964582675.1 uncultured Clostridiaceae bacterium | reverse complement strand
AGTGGGATGATTTGGGGGATGAAGTTTATCGGCTGGAGTTGACGAAGGCGAAACTGGATCCCCTTTGATCAGCCAGCACCAGATGGGGGGGCAGCCCAATTTACGGCGGCTGTGATAATTTGGTTAATTGGAAGAAGGGAATAGTAAACGAATCGCAGGGAGGGAAAATAATGGATTTTAAAACATTGATTGAAGGGAGATATTCAGCACGGCGCTTCTCAGATCAAGCGGTACCGGAGGAGATGGTAAAAGGGTTGATTCAGGCGGCTCGGGTTGCCCCCACGGCTCATAATTATCAACCTTTCCATATCTATAACCTGAAGGGTGAGGGTGTCCATGGGTTTCTCAATGCGGTGACACCATGCGATTATCAGGCGCCGGTAAATTTGGTGTTGACAGTGGATCATGAGAAAAGCTGGAAACGTCCCGACGGATACGATCTAACCTATATCGATGCCGGCATTGTGGGGACCCATATCATGCTTATGGCTGAGGAACTTGGGTTGGGCTGCTGTTGGATCGCTGACTTGAATGCACAAAAAGCCAAGCTCCTAATGAAGCTTTCAACAGATGAAGAAATTGTCAGTATTTTTGAGATCGGCTTCAAGGGCGAAAACCTTCAAGCCGGGCCAGGACATGGCAAAAGAAAGGCGATGACGGCAATTTATTCTGAAATTATTATTTAGTTTAAGCTGCTTTTGATCAAAAGGCCGCATTTCTATCCCGGCGTTGAGCTGGGAACAAACAAGCGCCGGGCTCAAGGCGGAAGGAGGACAGAAATCTATGGAGGAAATTTCCAAAGGGATGGAAGCTGGAGATATTATGGGGTGTCCACCCATCGAACCGGGTTTGTCTGAACCCGCCATTCAAACTGACCCATCCGGACCAGCCGATGTACTTGATCAAAACCAACGGGAGGGGAAAATGCCCCTCCACGGCGGGATTCTTTTCCTGATCGCAGTGGTCATTGGAATTTTATCCCTGCAGGCGCCCATGACATCGATTGCTCCGGTGGCAGAAGCCATCCGGCAGGATATACCCGCCTTTGATCTGGGAATCACCGGCAGTCTGCCCATCATTGTATTTGCTGTTTCCGGACTGTTTGCCCAGAGGTTTGATTACTGGTTTACAACGGAACGGGCGGTCGCCCTGGCCATGGGGATGATCTTCCTGGGCCAGCTCCTCCGCGCCATGACCTCATCCTTTACGATTTTTACCCTGACTTCCGTCATAGCCCTCACCGGGATCGGCTTTACCTATGCTCTGCTCCCCGCCCTGTTTAAAAAGTATTATCCCAGTCGGGTGGGGGAACTGACTGCGGCTTACTCGGTATTGCGGGCCATCTCCAGCGGGGTACCGGCCTTGCTGGCCGTTAGATTGTTGAATTCCGGCGGCTGGCGCCTGGAGTTGGGTATATACGCTTATCTGGCCCTCCTGGCAGTCATCCCCTGGGGACTTTTGTATTATCGCCTGGTCAAGACCGGAAACACGGCAGACCGGGGCAGCCGAATCAAGTTTAGCAGGGCCGGCAGCACATTATACAGTTCGATCAAGTGGCCGGTTGCCTGGGCCTTGGGGATCACCGTGGGAGCAGCCTTTTTCCTGGATTTTAATTTTCTGACCTATTTGCCGGGATACCTCAGCCAGGTGGGATATCCAAGTCAGACCGCCAATTCCATGGTCGCCCTCTACAGCATGCTGGGTGTTATCCACTCCTGCATCGTCCCGGTGGCATTATCCCGGATGAAACATCCTTATTTGATCATGCAGCTCTCCGCCGGGTGCTATCTGACTGCGGTGTTGGGCTTGATTTTCGCTCCCACAGGGGGGTTGGCCTGGTTGTGGGTGTTTTTTGCCTGTGAGGGCAATATGGTGATCCCAGGCTATCTGGTCCTGGTCAATATGAGAACCAGGACTACGGAGGGCGCCACCAATCTGTCAGCCTTTACCATAACCCTGGGCTATCTCATTGCATCCACCGGCCCACTGCTGTTCGGTTTCCTGCTGAACGGGACAAAATCTTACACCCCGCCCCTCATCATGTGCCTCCTGATCTCCCTGGTGATCCTGGTCTCCGGAAAGCAGGCCGTGGCCAGGGTATACCTGGAAGATATGAAAATGAAGACAAATTGAAGAAAATCGGTTAACAATGCGTAATATTTTTAACAAAATTTTGCGGTTAGCACTGGGCAGGCCATAAAGTGGTAAAATATAGGGGAAGGGATATATTTATCCAGTAAGAGTTTACATAGCTGCATCAGGGCTACCTGAAAGGGTGACTACAGTGACTTCGTTCATTACACCTGGCTGCTGCTTATAAATATTAGTCTTCCATAAGGCATCGCCCCAGGGCAAATCAGGGCGGAGCAGAGTAAGGATATGTTCAGATTTTTCAAGTTAAAAATATAGAGCAGGAGGGTTATTATGACTTACAAAGTAGTAAAAGATTTTCCCCACGAGATCATTTACAAGAAAGGAGAGACCTGTATCTCAATTTACCAGCCGACCCACCGAAATTCGCCGGACAATGCTGCGGATATCATTGTCTACAAAAATCTTTTAAGGAAATTTGAGGATGCATTGGGGGCTAAATATAAGGAACAGGAACCCTTAAAAATCCTGGAGTCGCTTTACGAAATCAGAGATGATAAAAAATTTTGGATCAATACCCTGGACGGGTTGGCAGTATTGGCGACAAAGGATGAGTGCATCGTATACCTTTTGGAAAGCCCGGTGGAAACCCTTGGGGTGATATCCGAGAAGTTCCACATCAAACCCCTGATCAGGTACTTTCAGTCGGACGGTAAATACCAGCTTCTGGGAATCCGGCGGAATAATTTTTCCCTGTTTGAAGGCACAAAGTATGGACTGCGAGAAATAGAAATTCCGGCAGATATCCCCCGGACCATTGAAGATGTTCTCGGAGAAGAGTTTACTGAGGATGCGGTGGTCGGCAGAGCCATGACCGGCAGCGCTTCGGGTGTGGCAGCCTATCATGGCAGGCGCGGCAAGAAGGATGAAATGGGCAAGGACATTGAGAAATATTTCCGCTACATTGATAAAACTGTGTTGGAGAATTTCTCCAAGGTGTCCAAGCTGCCGTTGATCCTGGTATCCCTTGATGAGTATCAAACCGAATTCAAAAGGATCAGCAATAATCCCTATCTATTAGCCGAGGGAATCAAAAGCCC
>CAZOTM010000273.1:0-3196 GCA_964582675.1 uncultured Clostridiaceae bacterium | reverse complement strand
GGGATGCCGGAAAGGCCGATGAGGTAATACAGTCCCACAGCCATAAAGCCCTTTCTGGCCCCCAGGAGGATCCCCGCCAGGGCACAGAAGACGAACTGGGCAGACACCGGAACGATCCCAATGGGCACCTTGATAAAGGCGCCCACCGCAATGAGGGCGGAAAACAACGGGATCAGGGTCAAGTCAATGGTTCTCATTCTAGTTAAGATATTTGTGTTGGTTTGGCGATTATTCATATGCTGCCTCCAGTCTTTTCTGTTTTTGAGTTTACCACGTTATTTATTTTGATTTTCAAAGCAATCCATGGACAAGGTCCGGATACTCATGTATCCGGACCAAACATGTGCTTCTGCAGTTAGGAATATATGGTTATTGGATGTACCGGCCGGTTTTCGGCGGTCGTTTCTCAACACCCTTTAAGCGGACCCGTTTAAAGATGGCATGATAGAAAACCAGGGTAAAGATGACCTTCTCCACCATCAGGGCTACATGATTGGGGAATCTGGTGATGAGGAGGGGTATGAATTTGTCGAATTGGCCCCCATGCATCAGGATGACCAGATTGCCGGTGTTGATGATGGTATCGATCAACAGGGTGCTGATTACTGCATTTAAAATGATATTGACCATTTTGCCGCCCCGTTCCCCTTCCAGGAAAAAGCCGTTGATGAAACCGCCCAGGAACGCTGAAATGGTAAACCCGGGGAAAAAGGTCCCCTTGGGAAACAGCATGAAACCGATGAGATCGGCGATGACGCCGATCCAACCCGCTTTGAAGGGTCCTAAGTACATGGCGGCCATGATGACGGGCATAAAGCCGATGCCGATCCTTAGAAACGGCGTGTCGATGCTGAAGATCCGGGTAGCGACAATGGACAGGGCAATGAAGATTGCCATGTAGACCAGGGTTCTGATGTTATACTTCTTCATTTATCTTACCTCCATGGTCAGATTGAGGTGTTCCAAATAGGAAAATACCTCAGCATGGTCTTCCGGTGTCAAAAACTCCGTCTTGATGATCATGCCTTCGTCCTGATTTTTGAATTTCAGGTAGACATTCTTGGCATCCCGGACCACCCGGTCAAAGTCTGCCCAGGAATATTCTTTGACTCCAGTCTTTTGATCTTCCAGGGTCAACCCCACATCGGATAAAATGACATCCCGTTCAATGGTCATCTCCTGTCGGCCATAGTATTTCTCAATGGCTTTATTCAGGCGATTGCGGTAGATCGCCGGATGCTTGAGGAGCAGGACAATCAGCAAGGCCGCTGCCGTCAGGGCCGGGAGGAGGATATTGTTATAGTTGGCATAGGTTTTCAGGATATAGTAGAACCCTAAAAAGAACACGATGCTGTAGAGGATGTTGACGAAATATTTGAGCAAAAACAGGATAAATGGTTTTGGCTTGTAAGATTCCATCAGGATCTTCTGGAGCTGGATAAAATCCAGGTTGGATAACTTGTTACTTATTCTCGTGATAATGCACCTCCGACAAGTTAGATTGTCTATTAAATTTTGATACTCCATCATGATACAGAACCAAAACTCATAACTCAACTTTTATTTGTGTACAAATCATGAACTTTACCTTCGGATGCACTGCATCCGGTTACGCAGCGTATCCCAACCCTTTACACAAAAGCGAATGCCCCAGCCCTGGGCTTTGCCACGGGCTGAAGCATTCTTTCCATTTTCCGCTGGATGGGGAGTCCCATACCCCCACCAGCTGACTGTTTCTTCCGTTTCAGGTTTTATGGAGATTATGGAGCTGCCGCAGTCCAGTTTTATTCATTGTTATCTGGTATGAACTGGATCACTGCCTTAAGTTCCATTCCTTGATCGAACAACCCGATGTAAACTACTTTACTGACGGATGTCTTCCCATCCTTTTTGTTTAAATCCCATCTTATTTGCAGCGCTTTTGTCTCTTTCGCCTGCAGGCTCATTCTTTTGTCTAATTTCTCCATGGGGACTTGATAGCGGGGATCGTCTTTTCCCGGATCGTTGGTGATATCGGCGTACATGGCGGCAAAGTCATTCGTATTATCCGCCTCATCGATGAATGCGATCAACTGGGAAAGCTCGAGCACTTCCCCACTTAAACTGGTCACCGTAAGGTTCGCGATGATATTCTCCCCTGTGGTAACAGCCGATACGAGCTTTACCATAATGTCGGATGTACTTGCTTCCTCGTCCATCTTGAATATTTCCACATTTTGTTGTTCCTGGTTTTCACTTTCTGAATTTTTTCCTTCCGGCTCCTGATTGTTGTTGGAAGTGTCCATTGGCATCAGAAAGTCTTTCCGTCCGGTTCCATCCGTCTTCAGAATGGTCTGCTTCACACTGAAATTGGCCATATCCACACCCATGTATACCAGAGTGTCGCCATGGACACAGATGAGCATGGGATTATCATCATTGATGACAGTGGCTTCCGAGCCGTCCAGCTTCATTTTCTTCAGCTGGAAATCCGGAAAATTAAACCCACCGGAAGAATCCCAACCGGAACCGGTTTCCTCTATCCCGCCATAATAGATCCAGCCGCCGCTGGGATTCATCGTCATGGCCTTGTCCTCCGACAGCTTGACAGCTCCCGTGCCATCCAGCTTCATTTTCCACATCCTGGGGCTTTCCGCATCGGCTGCGATGTAGTAGAGGTAATCCTCCAGGATACTGAACCTTCCCAAGGGGACATCGCTTACCTTGGTATTTTCCGTTCCATCTGTCTTCATCTTGTAAAGGTTGCTCTCTCTGGTGCCGGCATAATAGATCCAGCCGCCGGCCAGGTTAAAACCGCTTGCCATCTCCCCGCTTAACTTTTGCCGGCCCGTTCCATCGGTCTTGATCCGGAAGATCCGATTATTCTCGGAATCCTCCGTCGAGCCACTGCACCCCGGTTCCTTGGTGCCTGTGTTCATCTTGATGTAGTAGATCCAGTCATCAGCGACAAGGACATTTTGGGTCCCTTCATCGCTTACCAAGGTCTTGTCCGACCCATCCAGCTTGATCTTGTAGAGCCTAAGATCCTCGCTGTTGGTAAAATACAGCCAGTCCCCCTGGGCGTTCAGAGAATGGGGTATCACATCGCTTACCTTGGCTTCCCCCGTTAAATCATCCTTGATCTTGTATAAGTAACCGTTGTCGCTCAGGTTGGCAAAGTAAATCCAGCCGTCATGCATGACCGACAATCCCTGAT
>CAZOTM010000272.1:0-3222 GCA_964582675.1 uncultured Clostridiaceae bacterium | reverse complement strand
TCCGGCTTTTTACCGATGAACAGCCCGCTTTGGATGTAGTTTTCAATGCCCATGCCCTGGCCCCATTGGGCTGCATATTCCGGGGTCACATCCTCGGTCAGGGGGATTTGTTCCGTAAAGCCAGCCTGCCTGATGATCCTTAAAAGTTCTCCCACCGGGAGAGCGCCGCCGACTCAGGAACCGTGAAGATCAGGGATGGCTTTGATTTCCTCGGATAATTCACGTTTCAGGGTGATGTCGGAAATAAAGAACATGCCCCCTGGTTTTAAGACCCGGTAGATCTCATCATAAACTTTTTGTTTGTCCGGTTCCAGATTGATGACACAGTTGCTGATGATCTTGCCGATGGATCCATCGGCAAAGGGCATGTCGGTCAATATTCCCTGGTGGAATTCAATATTTTTAAACTGCTTTTTATCCCGGACCCGTTCGGCTTTTTTAATCATTTCGGGCTGAATATCCATCCCATAGATAGTTCCGGCCTCCGGGAACTTCAAACGGGTCAGAAACACATCGATACCCGTGCCGCAGCCCAGATCCAGCAAAGTCTCACCCGCCTCCAAAAACAGATGCTCCAAGGGGTTGCCGCAGGACAAGCCCAGCCGGATCTCCTCCGGCAGCTGGTCCAACAGTGATTGATCATAGCCCAGGGACTGATAGAGGGTATCCCCTGATACGGGCATGATGATTTCCCCAGTGGAAACTTTCTGGTAGTAGGATTCGACTTCCTGCCTGATTGCCTCGTGGCCCACCGGGGTTTCCCCCGTTCCCGCCTGGTTATCCAGGGAGGTCTTATCTTCCGGCCAAGATTGGTCCTTGGTTTCTTCCATGTTCAACACGAATCTTCTCCTTAGAATTTGTAGAGCGCTTCGGAAGCGGTCCAGATTTTTTCAAATCCCAGCTTGATATACATTTCCCTGGCTGTTTCATTGCCATCCGTACTTAAGAAAACAAAGTCATTGCCCTTGGCGAAGGCCAGTTTGGCCAGGGTCTTCAATAAAGAGGTGCCGATGCCCTGACCGCGATACGCAGGATCCACGATGAAATCCTCCAGCATGCAGTTCCTGCCATCGGAGTAATAATCACAGGAACCTACTGCCTCCCAATTCAGGAGGGCCAGGTAGTTATCCGGTCCGCCCTCCTTTAAATACACTTTGGAACGGCGGTCAAAGCGGCGTCTGGTAAAGTCCAGAGCTTCCCCGGACTCGGCACAAATTTCATCCAGCTCTCTGGCATCTTCAAGAAGCAGCTCCGAGAGCTTGATCACTTCAATATCCTCCCGCTCCTTCATCCTGTCCACTGCCGCCGGGGACAGCCGGTAATACTCAATGTCCGAAAATCTGACCTTATCCGCCTTGGGCAGGTGTTCTTCCGCCACCTTGTATTCAAACTTGATCAGGAGGAAATCATGGCCTTCCTGCCGACGTCTCGTCTTTTCGTTTTCAATAAAAAGTTTCAGGTCCTCCTCGGAAAGTTCTGAGCGGATCAGGGTGAAATTATGTGAGTACATGTCACTGATCTCGTCGTCCTTAAATCTCACCACTAGCCCGTTATCATCCCGCACCGAGAATTCATCATAATACTGGTTCTCCAGATCGATTATTCTTGCTCTCAATTCGCCCATAACATATCCTCGCTGTTTTCACGTATTGTTTGTTGCCCCAAGTCCGGCTTTAATTATTATCTAAATTATATACTGAAATCCCCTGATAAGTTAATACCGGGACACGCTGTTCACAATTATTCCCAAGTAACCCGCCCTGGGGAGGAGGCCCGGGGGATGACCGGAGAATGTCCGGGGAATTGCCGGGACCAGTCGGGTCAAGCCCATAACGCAGGAAAGACTCCGGCTGCCCGAAGTCTTTCCTGTTTTATCCGTGAATTCAATTTTAGTTTAGTACATTCCGTCCATTCCCTGTGGCATTGCCGGCATGGGATTTGCTTCCTTGATGTCCGCTACTGCTCCTTCGGTGGTCAGGAAGGTGGCTGCCACGGAGGCTGCATTCTGGAGGGCTGATCTGGTGACCTTGGTGGGGTCGACGATGCCTGTGGCGATCATATCCACATATTCTTCGCTGATCACGTTGAATCCAATGCCTGGCTCTGAGTGCATTACCCTGTCAAGGACAACGGATGGCTCAAGACCGGAATTCTGTACAATCTGCCGTAACGGCTCCTCAAGGGCCCGCTTCACGATATTGATCCCGATCTGGACATCCGGATCATTGGAAGTCACTTCGCTGACCTTCTTGATGGAGTTGACATAGGCTGTTCCGCCGCCGGCAACGATGCCTTCTTCAACTGCTGCCTTAGTTGCTGCCAGGGCATCCTCAAGTCTTAACTTCTTTTCCTTCAGTTCAGTCTCGGTGGGTGCACCCACTTTGATAACGGCAACTCCGCCAGCCAGCTTGGCCAGTCTTTCCTGGAATTTCTCCTTATCAAATTCAGATGTGGATTCCTCATACTGAGATTTTAGCTGAGCCACTCTGTGCTTGATTCCGGCAGGATCTCCCTTGCCGTTGACGATGATGGTGGTTTCCTTGCTGACTCTGACGGACTCGGCATTACCCAGCATGTCGATGGTGGCATCGGCAAAGGTGATGCCCAGATCCTCGGAAATAACCTGTCCGCCGGTCAGGATGGCGATATCCTGGAGGATTTCTTTTCTCCGGTCGCCAAAGCCCGGGGCTTTGACACCGGCGCAGATAAAGGTGCCTCTCAGTTTATTGATGACCAGGTTGGTGACGGCTTCGCCTTCAATATCGTCGGCAATGATCAGGAGCTTTCTGCCCTGCTGAACGACCTGCTCCAATACCGGCAGGATGTCCTGGATATTGGTGAGCTTCCGATCGGTGATCAGGATGTATGGATTATCCAGGTAGGTTTCCATAGTCTCCGGATTGGTGGCCATATAGGAGGAAACGTAGCCTCTGTCGAACTGCATGCCTTCCACAACTTCCAGCTCAGTGACCATGGATTTGGATTCCTCAACGGTGATAACACCCTCCGAACCAACTCTTTCCATGGCGTCAGCGATCATTGCGCCGATCTCTTCATCGGACGCGGAAATAGCTGCAACTCTGGAGATATCTTCCTTGCCGCGCAAAGCGATGGAATGCTTCTTGATCTCATCGACGGCTGCATTGACTGCTAATTTGATGCCGCCGCGGATGAGCATTGGATTGGCTCCGGCGGTCACATTCTTCAGACCTTCCCGGATGA
>CAZOTM010000271.1:967-3234 GCA_964582675.1 uncultured Clostridiaceae bacterium | reverse complement strand
GCTCAATTCCGTGGTGGACCGCCTCTACGAGGCCGACGGGTCCGGTTATTCCATTTATGAATTGATTGCCGAAAATTCCAAACTGAAGACGGAGGCAAAATATGTCCCGCTGCCTGCAAATTTTGATTTTTCCGACATCAAAGCCAAAGCTGCCTTGTTTACCAAGCTGGTCAATTTGGGCAGTTATTCCGGCGGACCCTATAAGCATCCCTTAAGCGGGATTGGCTGGGGCAGCTATAAGCCGTCGGCCAAGGATGAGATCCGCCGGGCGGCGGAAATCCCCTGGGAACTCCTGGATCGGGCCCTCGCGGAGCTCATCAACGGCTACGGTCGGCTCAACCCGGAAAATTATGACGGTTTGAAAGACCTCCTGGGGATTTTCCGAAACCTGTCCGCCTTGAAGGCAGCGGAACCGGAAGGCGTCAGCCTGGATCATTTGGCCAGGGATTTGACGGATCTTAAGACGGTGCAGGCAAAGCTCAATGGCATCGAAGCGCTGAAGGCGGAAATGGCCGGCCAATACGGCGAGGCCAGCCTGGGCCTTGATCCCATCAAGCTGGAAACCGATCTGGCCAATGCGGAGAGCCGCTTCGTCCTGGCGAAGCTGTTGACAAAAAATCCCGTGGTGAAGGAATTGTCCGCCCTGTTAGGCAAAGGCAGCCTCTCCATGGAGACAATCCTGCACCTCATTGGCAAACTGAAGATGATAAAACAAAGCGAAGCGGATTTATTGTCATTTGCCCAATCATTCCTGGCCGGGTATGGGAACACCTTCCCGAAAAATCAGCTGCCCGGGAAGAGCCAGCTGGAAACCCTGGTGCAAATCATTGAGGAACTGGCCGGGGAAGTATCGCCGGTCAGTGTCCATCTGGCGGGAGGCGCGGCCCGTGCCCCCGGGTTCCAGTCCAATCTGGATCATTTTAACCGGATCTACGGAGAGCACGCTGCAGGTATCGATGAGTTTTTTACCCTTACCAACTTTACCAAAGCTGATTTGGACCTGGGGGAGGCGACTTTGTTCGGGGCGGTTGCTCATGTCCTGCCGGATATTCTAGGCAGTCTGGATGGCTTAAAGGACTACATGACCTTCAAGAACGCCGAAAAAGATGCGGATGATGCCGGACTGGAAGTATTCACCCAAAATTACCGGCAGGGGCTGATGGATGAACAGGAAGCCCCCGGCGTATTCAAAAACAGCGTGGTCAAGGCCATGCTGGAAAAACGCTTGGATGATGAGATCCAGTTGGTTCAGCTGACGGGTGAAACCATGGAAGAAAAGGTGCGGGAACTCAAAAAGCTCCTGGCGGAATACGAAACCCTGCAAAAGAAGATCCTGTACTACGATCTGGCCAGCCAGGTTCCCAACCTGGTCCTGGAAACCGCCACATCCAAGGAGTTTGGCATCATTCAACGGGCATTGCGGTCAGGGGCCAAGAACCTGTCGATCCGGAGCCTGTTTGAACAGACCGACCGGATCCTCCGGCGGATCACCCCCTGTATGCTGATGAGTCCCATGAGCGTGGCTCAGTACTTAAATCCGTCCAATGACTTATTTGACCTGGTCATTTTCGATGAAGCCTCCCAGCTGCCCACCCCGGAAGCCATCGGCAGCCTGGGCCGGGGCAAGGAAGCGATCATCGTCGGCGACCCCAAACAACTGCCGCCCACCAGCTTTTTCATGACGGCCAATTTTGATGAAGACAATCCGTTGGAGGAAGATCTTGACAACATCCTGGAGGACGCCTTGGCGCTGTCCATCCCGGAAGCCTCCCTCCTGTGGCATTACCGGTCCAGGCATGAGAGCCTCATCGCCTTTTCCAATAAAAACTTTTATGACAACAAACTCTATACCTATCCCTCCCCGGATGATCTCTCCTCCAAGGTAACCCTCAGGAAAAATACCGGGTTCTATGATCGGGGCGGGAAGAAAGTCAACGAGACGGAAGGCCGGGAGATCGTCGCCGAAATCAAACAGCGAATCATGGATCCTGACCATCCGGGGAGTTCCATCGGGGTTGTGACCTTCTCCTCGGTGCAGCAAACCTTGATCGAAGACCTGTTGGACAAGGAAGCCGCCGATGACCCCGCCTTCGCCGACAAGCTGGACGCCCTCCCCGAACCCCTGTTTGTCAAGAACCTGGAAAATGTCCAGGGGGACGAACGGGATGTTATCCTGTTCTCCGTGGGCTACGGCAACGACCGGGAGGGGAAATTATCCCTGAACTTCGGACCTTTGAACCAGGACGGGGGCTGGCGCAGGCTGAATG
>CAZOTM010000271.1:537-926 GCA_964582675.1 uncultured Clostridiaceae bacterium | reverse complement strand
TCAGGCGTGATCAGGATTTTGCCAATTTAAGCGGAGTGATTGCCGAAAAGCTGCGGGAACGGGGCTATAAGGTCATTACCACCATCGGCGCCTCCAAGTTTAAAGTCGATTTGGCCGTGGTCCATCCGGAGGATGACAATCGGTATATTCTGGGTATCATGTGCGGCGGGGAATCCTACCGGGATTCCCGGGCTTGCTACGACCGGGAGATCCTGCAAAAAAGCGTCTTGAACGGGCTGGGCTGGGAGATCCATAACGTCTTCCCCCTGGACTGGTTTGAGAATGAAGACCGGGAAACCGACCGCATCGTTCAAAAGATCGAGGCCATCCATTTAAGAAACCACAATGGAGTCCCCCTGGGAGCTGACCTGGCAGAACCTTCCAGGGAG
>CAZOTM010000271.1:0-527 GCA_964582675.1 uncultured Clostridiaceae bacterium | reverse complement strand
GGGCAGCTGGACCAAAGATGAACCCATCCATGGTCAGGCGCTACATCAATCATGAAGTAACGGCAAAACCCATGACAGTGGATGAATTCCTAAAGGTATCCAATGCCGGCTTCATCCGCCAGGATCTGTTGAAAATCATCGAGGCGGAAGCCCCCATCAGCCTAAGCCTCTTAGCCAAGCGGATCAAAGCCGTTTATGGGTTGTCCCGGGTATCTGAGAAAATCGAGAAGCAGGTCGAAATGATCCTGAATTCGGCGGCAGTGAAAAAAATCAAGCTGGCCGATTCCTACTACTATTGGACCATGAAAGAAACGCCGGAGACCTTGAACTGGTATCGAAAAACCCTGCCCGAAGACATTGACCGGAAATTTACCGAGATTGCCCCGCCGGAAATCAAGGCTGCGGTCAAGGATCTGTTGAGGGAACCCTTGAGTGAGCGGGCGCTGATCAAAACCCTCACTGCGGAAATGGGTTATCCCAGGCTCAATGCGGAAAATGAAGGCTACGCCAAAAATATCCTGGATGTG
>CAZOTM010000270.1:0-3242 GCA_964582675.1 uncultured Clostridiaceae bacterium | reverse complement strand
GTGGAGGCAGCAGTCATTAAACAGGTTCAAACCCTCTGGCACATGTCCAACCTCTTCCCCAGCGAACTCCAGGAAAGCGTCGCCAAACGGCTGGCCGAGGCATCCCATTTTACCAGGACGTTTTTCTGCAACAGCGGAGCCGAAGCCAACGAAGCGGCCATCAAGCTGGCCCGCAAATACACCGGCCGGAGCAAGTTCATCACCTTCAAGGACAGCTTCCACGGCCGGACCTTTGCCACCATGTCGGCCACGGGCCAGGATAAGATCAAGAAGGGCTTCGGCGAAATGCTGGGCACCTTTATCCACATTCCCTACAACCAGCCGGAGATCCTCAAAGACTACATCGACAAGGAGACCGCCGGAGTCATCGTTGAAGCGGTCCAGGGCGAAGGCGGCATCATCGTTGCCACCGAAGAATTTTTAAAAGAGATCCAGCGGCTTTGCCATGAGACAGGAGCCCTGTTCATCGTCGACGAAGTCCAGGCCGGCATTGGCCGGACCGGCAAACCCTTCAGCTTCCAGCACTTTGACGTCAAGCCCGACCTGATGACCCTGGCCAAGGGTCTTGGCAACGGACTGCCCGTAGGCGCCCTCCTGGGGGATGAGCGGTTCATCGAAGCCTACGGAGCCGGTACCCACGGCAGCACCTTCGGCGGCAACTACATCGCCATGGCAGCAGCCGACGAAGTGCTGAAAACCATTTTCCAGGCGGATTTCCTTAAATCCGTGACGGAGAAAGGTGAATACTTCGTAGCCAAATTGAAAGACGCCTTAAAGGACAGCCAGGAAGTCGTGGAAATCCGGGGCAAGGGTCTCCTCATCGGCATCGAGATCAACACCCCCATCGCCGACAAGATCAAACGCATCCACGACAACAAACTGCTGGTCCTGCCGGCAGGCACGGCGGTAGTCAGGATCCTGCCTCCGTTGAACACCACCTATGAGGAAATCGATGAAGCGGTGGAGAAAATCAGGAAGTCATTCGAGTAAACAGGCATTCGACTAAAATGTCATTTGATAAAGAAGGCATTTGACTAAAATGTCTTTAATTAAAGAAGGC
Source organism: uncultured Clostridiaceae bacterium (assembly GCA_964582675.1). GTDB lineage: Bacteria > Bacillota > Clostridia > Clostridiales > Clostridiaceae > JG1575. The sequence continues at coordinate 2,182 of CAZOTM010000270.1, read as the reverse complement.
ATGCGACTAAGAATGGTTTCCATGAAGCAGTCATTAACAGGGAATGACCAGGCTGAATAATCAGACTGGATAACCAGACTTGATAAGCAGAATGAATAATCAGACTGGACAAAAAAGGGAGGTTTGTGCCTGGCGGCATGGAGCTCCCTTTTAAGTTTACAGATTTGTCGGATCACTGCACAGGAAGGAAAATAGCGGGGGTGGGATACTCAAGCAAGGAACTTATCCTTGCTCAGAGTCCAATATTGGATAATTATTCGGGTCGCTAGACTCCCCCGGCAGTAGGGGAGCATAAGGAGATTGCTATGGAGGGCAGCCGCCAAGGTCAAATTCCGGTCCTGGAGAATAAATTGATATAAATCGAAATCAAATCCCAATTTACCGGAATATTATGCAAAAAATAGATTGATAAATTGGTTATTTATACTAAAATGATAGGAGTAGTTTTGCGCAATTATTTAATTTTTTGATCAGGAGGCAGTTATGGAGAACAATCCGAAGAACCCCAGCGTGAAGATCCCTTCCAAAAAAGAATTTCCCCATGTGTTTGTCATTTTATTGGGAATGATCCTTATTGTGACGATACTGACGTACATCATCCCGGCAGGGTCCTATCAACGGGTCATGAATGAGGCATCCAAGCGGATGGTCATCGACCCCAAGTCCTTTGCCTATATTCCCAGGACACCCGTCAATTTATTTATGATGTTTGTCAGCATCATTGAAGGCCTGATCCAGGCCTCCAACATCACATTCCTGATTTTCTCAGCCTTTTCCTGTCTGTATTTGATCGAAAAAACCGGCGCCCTGGATGCCAGCATTGCGGTGATGGTCAAAAAGACCACCGCCAATCCCAAGTATGCCACCGGATTGATCGTCGTCATCATGGCGGGATTGTCCGTTTGGGCCTCCACAGGGACCATGTCCTATGAAGAGATCATCGCCTTTATCCCCATATTTGCTTCCCTCAGCCTGGCCCTGGGCTACGATACATTGGTAGCCATTGGGATCTCCCTCCTGCCTATTGGCGTCGGTTTTTCTTCGGCCACGGTCAACCCCTTCAGCATCGGGGTGGCCCAGACCATTGCCGAACTGCCCCTGTTCTCCGGCATTGAGTACCGGATCGTAGTCTTGATCGTGATGACAGCCTTCACCATTGGCTTTGTTCTCTGGTATGCCAATAAAGTCAAGAAGGATCCTACGAAAAGTCTGGTTTATGGGGAGGACATTTCCGGTCTGGCCATCGATGAAGAACGGTTGAAAACCCCCTTCACCACCCAGCGCAAACTCTCCATATTGGTCCTGTTCATTGGTATCGGGACCATGGCCTTCGGTCTCATCAAGCTGGGCTGGTACATCAACGAGATCGCCGCCATCTTTCTCTGCGTGTCCATTGTGGTGGGTCTGATCAACCGCTGGAACGCCAATAAAATAACCGCCACTCTGGTGGAAGGGCTGTCCAAAGGCGTCGTATCCGCTCTGGTAGTGGGGGTAGCCAGGGGCATCCTGGTGGTCCTGACCAAGGGCAATATCATCGATACCATCATCCATTCCGCCGCCGGCGCCCTGGAAAACCTGTCCCTCTATGCCAGCTCCTTTGGCATGCTGGTCATCCAAAACCTGGTCAACTTCCTGATTCCGTCGGCTTCCGGTCAGGCGGCTGCCACCATGCCGATCATGATCCCCATCGCCGACCTCATCGGCATCAACCGGCAGATCGCTGTTCTGATTTTCCAGTTCGGGGATGGCTATTCCAATATCCTTTGGCCCACGGGCTTTGTTTTGATCGCCTGCGCCATGGCCAAGGTTCCCGTAAACAAGTACTACAAATGGATCATTCCCTATTTTGCCATGCTCTTTGTCCTTCAGATCCTGTTTGTGTTCGGAGCTGTAGCCTTGAATTACGGCCCGTTCTAAAGGAGACGCTGTGAATGAGATTTTAAAAGACATCACCGGCCTGAAGGATCAGGTAGTGGCCAACCGCCGCCATCTCCACATGCATCCCGAATGCGGCTTTGATACGAAAGACACGGAGCGGTTTGTCAGGGAATTTCTCCAAGGAGAAAACATTGAAATCATCCCCTCCACCGTGGGGATCATGGGGATGATCCGGGGAAATAACACCAAGGGCATCATCGCTCTGCGGGCCGACATGGACGCCCTAAACCTGGCGGAGGACAAC
>CAZOTM010000269.1:0-3242 GCA_964582675.1 uncultured Clostridiaceae bacterium | reverse complement strand
GGGCCTACTTCTATTTAAGCGGCCGCAGCGTAATCAAGCTGAGACGGGAGAACTTTAGGATCGATCCGCAGGTGCTCAAGATCATCGCCGCCATCGGAATATCGCCCTTCTTCATCCAGATCGCCGGATCGGTGGTCGGGGCTCTGTTCAACAACAATTTAAAAGTCTACGGTGGGTCCATGGCCCAGGGGGCCTACACCATCATCAATACCATGACCATGCTGTTTTTTATGCCCATGTTCGGTATGAACCAGGGTTTGCAGCCCATCATCGGCTATAATTACGGGGCCAGGAATTATGACCGGGTAAAGCAGGCGGTCATTGTGGGGGTGGCCTCGGCTTCGGTTTTGGCGGTGATCGCCTGGACGATCATGCAGTTTTTCCCGGAGATCCTGGTTTACCCCATGGCCAACGACGAGGAGCTGAGGCGCCTTACGATCCAGGGCATCCGGCGGGTGGAGACCTTTACCTTTATCGTGGGAGTCCAGATCATCGCCTCCAATTTCTTTTCCTCCATCGGCAAAGCCAAAGTGTCATTTTTCCTGTCCCTGTCCAGGCAGGTATTCATTTTGATCCCCATGGTGATCATCCTGCCCAGGTTCATGGGGCTGATGGGGGTATGGACAGCCGTACCGGTTTCGGATTTTATCGCCACCGTTTTAAGTGCAGCCTTCTTACTTAGGGAATTTAAAAAACTGGATGCCCAGCACCTGGCTGAAACGGAAAAAGACGATGATTTATCCCGGCCAGGATTGATTCCCTCCGATGGAAATCAATGAGGCTGATCCCGATTCCCAGCTTCAAATATTTAGCTGAAATATTTGAACATTTGCAATTTACAGTTTGAATTCAGATGTACTATAATAGAAGAAATGTGAACTTATTTTAAACAGATAATGTTCGTTTCCAAAACCGAGTTTTGCAACGCTACCTTCAGATCTTTTGCCCGTTAATGCCCGGAGGCCTGACAATGGTTAAATTCAAACCAATCAATAAAATCACCAGCGCTGGAATTGTCCTGATCGTATTTGTGTTCCTCTCGGCATTCATCCAGCCAGCCAGCGGAGCAACCGGTCAACCGGACATACCGGGGGTCAATACACAGCGCATATCCCTAAAGCCCCGCTCTGCCGGGGATGATCTGCCAGAGGCATCTTCAACCGACGGCGGTGAAACCATGCCCGGAACGGGAGGTCAGATGGGCCTTTTCAATTCCTATCCGGCCAGCGAAGTCCGACAAATGATGGCTGAATCGTCGGATCGAAAAATTGTTTTTTTAACCTTCGATGACGGCCCCTCAAACGACAATACGGTTGAGATCCTCAGGATCCTTAAGGAAAACGGCGTCGCGGCAACTTTTTTTTATGTTACCAGGGGTGACCTGGAAAACTATGCCGATGTCATCTGGGAAACCTACCTGAATGGAAATTCCATTGGGATCCATACCAATACTCATGATTATGGCGAGCTGTATCCAGGCAGATACGCAGATCCGGAGGCCATCTTAGCTGATGTGCAGACGGCCATCGGCAAAATTCGCTCAATTTTGGGGGAGGACTGGGATACCACCGTCTACCGATTCCCGGGAGGGTCATTTTCCTGGAAGGGTATCCAACCGGCGATCCAGGTTCTTTCGCAATATGGTCTGGAATACGTGGATTGGAACACCATGACCGGAGATTCTGACCAGGCCAACCACGATAAAAGTTCGGAAGGGCTTGTTCGGTTCCTGATGGACTCCAATGATGAACTGAACGCCGGGGTCCATGTGGTCCTGATGCACGACGGTTCGTGGATTGAGGGAGTGGTCGGATCCCTTCAGGAGATCATCGACTACTACAAGTTTATGGACTACGAATTTGCAGTCATTCAATAAAAGGCTGCTAAATAAAACAGAGGATCTCCGGCCGGAGATCCTCTGTTTTCGAGTGATCGCTCACTCAGTATGATATAAAAATAATCTGATTAGTTCAGTTCCCTGACTTCAGTTTCCAGGTTCATTGCCGCAAAGGGAGCCCGGAAAAGAAACTCCTTCCTGTTTCCGCAAACCTCGCAATAGCAGGAGGTTATATTGGAAGGAACACCGCCTTCAAAATTGAAGCCGTTGCCCTCGGTGATATAATTCCCGCCGCAGATGCTGCACGGGGTGTTGTTGATAATAATGTATTCACTTTCTATATATTTCATCAATTCGCTTACGTTCATGGCATGTTGTATGGTCCGCTATGGGATCATACGCCTCCTTTCGATTCAGTGTAAAACCTTTTAGGATCAAACGATAAATCCTCTCTGAGTCTTTCCTAATCCTATCAAAGCCATATTAAAATTGCAACAAAAAATTCCTGGGGGTTGAGAATAAATAAAAATTCCAAGTCATTTGCTTAATATTTGATATAATGGACTTATTAATTCAAGGTGGTAATCAGTATGTCCGAGTTCATCAAAAGTGATAATACCTCCTGGGAGGTATTAAGCGACAGAGTGGCAGTCAAGTCCACGGATCTGTCCTCCTTAAAATATAATGAAATAAGAGTCACCAATGAAGTCAAGGATTATTTCAGCCTTGAAAACATGGAGCGTCATGAACGAAGAGATATTTTTCTTCATTACGGAGGAACAGCCTATCCCTGTGTGATTTATCTGGACTCCTATGAAAAGGGGCGGGGAAAATTGCGCTGGGGAAGAAAATTCAAAACCGTTTTTTCGGACCTTGTTTCAGGTTATTTTTTCGACAGCAGTGAAGCGGCCAATCCGCCCCTTTTAAGATTTTTTAAGCTGGACCATTTAAATTATGAGGTCTGTATGATTTTTATCAAGGAGATCATTGAGAATACCATTGAAGTGGATGAGCGGCAGCTGCCGGTCAATGAACACTACAAGATCTATGAGAACAACTTCATGTGGAGGATCGAAACCATGAAACACCATGGCTCCGTATGCTCCCTGTGCGGGTACGACTATATCACCTATTTCGGGGATGCGGGCAAAGGGCGGTGCCAGGTTCATCTAATCAATGAAGTGCCATCCGAGCATTTTATGCCTGATGTGGCCAAAGACCTGATCCCGGTTTGTGCAAACTGCCACGGCATGCTCCACTCCGGCTTCACCAAGGAGGATCTCGCCGCCATGGTCCGGATGAATTTGGAAATGAAAAAGCTAATCCGGTAAAACCCGGTTAAGGAGCTTGATTGCTTGAGTGGTTTGACAGACCCGACCAATCGAACTGACCAATCGATTTCAAT
>CAZOTM010000268.1:0-3252 GCA_964582675.1 uncultured Clostridiaceae bacterium | reverse complement strand
ATCGATGGCTTAAGAGCCGCCATTATCGGCTTAAGTGTAATTTCCATACTTCTTACAATTCCAGCCTACTTTGTGATCGACGATCCGAAAAAGGTCAAAGTCAATGAGGCTGCAGCCAAGGATCAGGCACCCAAGCTTGGTGTCAAAGAATACCTTGAAATTGTAAAAGATCCTTCCACCTGGCTGGTAGCTCTTTCCATCTTTGCCATTTATTCCTTCCTTGTCACCATGTCTTACTTCACTCCTTATTTCACCGATGTCTTAGGAGCCACCGTCACATTCTCCGGTATTGTCGCCATTATCAGGACCTACGTGATGACCCTGGTGGGTGCTCCGGTGGGCGGATTCTTGACCGACCGGGTCAAATCTGCCTCTAAGGTACTGATTTTAGTGCAGATTATTGGCATCGTCTCTTTGGCAATTATGCTGAATCTGAGCAAAGCTACCCCGGTTTACGGATTGATCGCCCTGACTTTAGTGATGGCCTTGGCAGTGTATATGGGCAGAGGATCCTATTACGCAGTCATTTCCGAACTCAATATCAAGAAGGATCGGACTGCTTCAACCATTGGTATTGCCGCAGCCCTGGGATTCTCACCGGACCTGTTCCAATTCCTGTTATTCGGAAATTGGCTGGATAAATTTGGTCAGACTGGTTATACCTATATGTTCATTTATCAAATCATCGTCCTCGTTATCGGTTTAGGTGCTGCGCTAGCCGTATTAAAAATCAAGAAAAGCCGGAGAGCTTTTACCGTGAGTGCCGAAGCAGTTTCCTAATATAAATCAAAAATTGAGAGGGCAGTGTAATGTTCGAACAAAAAAAACCATCCTTTAAATTTGCGATTGGAGTGATGGGGCTGATCGTCTTAACCCTGATGGGCGGACTAATATTTTTAAAAGTTGACCCGCACATTCTTTTAATCGTCGATATTATCATCGCTTCCTTCGCCGCCATTAAAATGGGCTTCACTTGGGAAAAAATATCCGAATCCCTGGCTGGCGGTGTCAATAAAGCGATGCAAACCCTGTTCTTCTTTTTTCTCATAGGCATGGCAATCGGCGCCTGGATTCTAAGCGGCGCCGTACCAGGGCTGATCAGCTATGGATTCAACCTTCTGAATCCTGCATTTTTTCTGCCCAGCGGGCTGATCATCTGCAGCATAACTTCCCTGGCGACGGGCAGTTCTTGGAGCACGGCAGGCACAGTCGGGATCGCCTTAATGGGGATTGGAGCTGGGTTAGGTATTCCATCTCCCCTTACAGCAGGCATGATCGTATCTGGAAGCTATTTTGGCGATAAAATGTCTCCTTTATCGGACACAACCAACCTGGCACCGGCCATCGCCGGAACCGATCTCTACTCGCATATTAAGGCCATGCTCTACACTACACTTCCCACATATATCATTGCCCTGATCATGTATACCCTGGTGGGTTTGAGGTATTCCGGAGCCACTTTAGATTATCAAAACATCAAGTCGATCCAGGACACCATTGGCGGAATGTTCAATTTAAATTTCATTGTATTTATTCCCTTGATCGTCGTGCTGGTCACCAGCTTTTTGAAAGTTCCGGCAATCCCCGGTCTCATGTTAGGGATTGTGGTAAGTATTCCTATCTCCATCTTTTTGCAGGGGGCAAGCCTGGCGGATGTCATTAATGCATTGAATTACGGATATGTGGGGGAATCCGGCGTGGAGATGATCGACACTTTATTGAGCAAGGGCGGCATTCAGTCCATGATGTGGACATTTTCACTGGCGGTCATTGCCCTGGCTCTGGGCGGACTTTTAAGCGCCATGGGGGTATTCAATGCCATCGTGATAAAAATCATGCTGTATATCAAGGATGCCAAATACTTACCGGCCGCAACGATTTTGACCTGCATCGCCGTTAACATCACCATGGCGGAGCAGTATGTCTCCATAGTGGTTACTGGTGAGCTGTTCAAAGGTGCCTATGAGAAGGCCGGACTACAGCCGCGGATGCTATCCCGCTGCCTGGAAGAAGGCGGCACGCTGACTTCCAGCCTGATCCCCTGGAATACCTGCGGGGCAGTCATGTTTGCAGCTTTGGGGGTAACCGCCACCCAATATGCTCCCTATGCTTTCGTAAACTGGCTGAATCCACTGATGGGTATATTCCTGCCCATTATCGGCTACAGCTTATTAAGGAATGACCCGGCTGCCGAACCATTAAGCATGGAAATCAATCACAGCAATAAAGTTATGTAAGAATTTTAGGAGGCTCCATCATGTTATTTGCAAACAGAATGAACGATTTAAAACCTTCCGATATCAGAGAAATTGGCAAGTTGATTGCACAAAACCCCGGGACAATATCCTTTGCCGGCGGACTGCCTGACCCAGCCCTGTTTCCAAGTGAATCCATCGCCGACGTTACCAATAAAATATTAAGGGATAGTTCGGGAGTTGCCTTACAATATGGTGCAACCCTGGGCAGACCATCCCTGCGAGAAAAAATCGCTGGGATGATGGCAAAGGAAGGGGTTAATGCAACCCTGGACAACATCATCATCACTACTGGCTCACAACAGGGCTTGACATTAAGCACCATGGTATTTTTAAATCCCGGCGAAGTCATCGTTACTGAAAATCCCAGTTACTTGGGAGCATTGGCCGCATTTGACCCCTATGAAACAAGCTATGTTGGCGTCAACGGAGATGCGGATGGAATGTACATGGACGAACTGGAAGCGGTGCTCCAGAAGACACCCAATGTTAAGATGATCTATGTTATCCCCAATTTCCAAAATCCTACCGGCCGGACTTGGTCCTTGGAGAAACGGAAACAATTGATTGAAATCGCCAACCGGTATGATTTGATCGTATTGGAGGATAATGCTTACGGGGAAATCAGATTTGAAGGAGAGAGGATTCCATCCATAAAATCCTTCGATACGGAAGGCCGGGTAGTTTACCTGGGCTCTTTCTCAAAGATTCTATCACCGGGTCTGCGGGTCGCCTGGGCCTGTGTGGATCAGGACCTTCTGCCCAAGTTTGAGCTGGTTAAATACGGTTGCGATCTCCAATCCGCCGAGCTGGCGCAAATGCAAGTCAGTGAATTCATGGATCACAACGACATTGAGGAACACATTGCCAAAATCAATCAAGTATATAAGGAGCGACGGGATCTGATGCTCCAAGTCATCGACAACGAGTTCCCCAAAGAAGCCAAGTACTATTACCCAGAAGGCGGCATGTTTGTTTGGGTTGAACTGCCCGCCCA
>CAZOTM010000267.1:0-3269 GCA_964582675.1 uncultured Clostridiaceae bacterium | reverse complement strand
TATTATGCAGGATGGCAGGAAACGAGACAATATCAAACCGGGCAAGCGGGTCAAGGTGGTGCAAAAGCAGGACCAACGAACCGGGAAACTGACCGAAGGGGTCGTCATGAAAATTTTGACCAACTCACCCAACCACCCCCATGGCATTAAAGTGATGCTGGCCGATGGGACAGTGGGAAGGGTGGAGGAGATCCTGGATTAGAGGAGCCTCTCCCAGGATCGATTAACGTTGAACGGCTGACCATTAAGACGGATATGAACTGCAAGCTGCTGCAAAAAAAAACCAAAGCGCCTGACACCCTGGAAACAATCTGGGTTAAGTGCTTTGGGTTATGATTGCAGGGCTTTTTTTATTTTTCGTGGGTTCAATGGCATGACCGATGACCGGTAGCGGCGGGGCGGGAATACAATAAAAATTTGATCGTTGAGGATCCCTTGAATAATCCCTTGGGAACTCCCTTGGAAAATCAGACTGGGTGATACAAAGAGACTGGAATAATCAGTAAATTCAGCTTGTTAAATTTTAGCAAACTTTGAGCCGGAGAGGGAAACGATATTGACAACATGAGTCATAGTAGTAGAATTTAGTTGAAAAGCAGTATCAATTGTATTTATTTGTTGTTATGTGGATAATATTATTGACAGTTCATTAACAATTCAATAATGTTTAGCCGGACCTGTGGATTGGATTAATCCATCCGGATTGCGGAGGGGAGGAGACCTAAGGGTTTTCCATGAGAGGATGCTATGGAACATAAGGTGGTGTTTTCGGACGAATCAGCTATCGCTGATGGATATATCCCTTGGCTGATGCCCTGCATCCCCTGGCCAATGGGTGAAGGCTCTTTAAAGATTGGTTTATCTGATTTATGGCAGGCACTTGTTTGGTCACAGTTTGCTGCCCGGCACCCGGTGTGAACAATATCGACGGTAGGTACTTAATTTGCCAGTGCCCCCAGACAAGCGACAGCATTGGAGGATTTCAGACGGATCCCCTGGTTAAAATGATTGTTACCCGGATCCTTTGGAATGGGAGATTTCGTTTTAGGTAAGCTGGAAACTTTAATTCAGCCGGTGGAAAAATTTAATTTATACATAATTTTAATGAAAGGTTTGAAAGGAGAAAAACATGAAAGGTAAATTTGCCAAAGCTGTTTCATATGTTATGACCCTCCTGTTCCTGATCGCCGCCATCCCCATAACCGTTACTGCCGCGAAGCCCGTGCCAGCCGGCCCGGTCCAATTCCCGGGCAGCAAAATCCAGCAGTTCGCCCAGCCTTTGCCGCTCCTGCATGTGGAAGGGTTGACCCAGGGATCCATTCAAACCATAATCGATGATGGATCGGAGATCCCCCTGCGGATGGTGGAATTGAGGGCCAACATGCTGCCCCCTTCCTTTAAGCCGGCCAATGGGTTACCCTATGGGGGAACCACCGTTTTTGGCTATCGCTTCAGTCCTGGCCCTGACCCAATCAAGCCATTGACCAATGTGGATACCTATGTCAATCCGGTCATTGTGGCTTCAAGGGGTACTCCGACCACCATCCGCTACATCAATAACCTGACGACCGAAGTCATCAACTGGCGGAACTGGACGGATGCCAGCCTGCATTCGGCTTTTCACCAGGCAGATGATATCATGATGCCCACCACCGGCGATCCCACCCACTATCAGGGACCTGTCCTGGCAGTTCCCCATCTCCACGGCGGCGAAGTGCCGGCCTTGATCGACGGCGGGCCGGAGGCCTGGTTTGCCAGTGACGTAGTTGGTCCCGATGGCCGGACGGATTACAGGAAACAGGGACCGGCTTATTACTCCAAAGCCGGAGCCGCTGAGAATGAAGCCATCTACAGCTACCCCAACACCCAGGAAGCCGCCCCCCTGTGGTTCCATGACCATCTTCTGGGCGGTACCCGGCTCAACGCCACCTTTGCCGGTTTAGCCGGCGGCTATGCCCTGATCGATCCCAACCTGACCCTTCCGTCCGGCCTCCTGCCGGTGGGAATGGATGTGGATGGCGATGGAGCTCTCAGCTCCGCCAATGAGGTGGTAGTGCCCCTGGTCATCCAGGATCGGATGTTCGACACCAACGGCGAGCTGCTCTTCCCCTCCATCGGCCTCAATCCGGAGCATCCCTACTGGGTCCCCGAGTTTGTCGGCGATACCATTGTGGTCAACGGCAAGGCCTGGCCATATCATAATGTGGATCAGCAGCGCTACCGCTTCTTTGTCATCAATGGGTCCAATTCACGGCCCTATGATATGTTCCTCCACGACACGGCCAGTGGGGTAAAGTATCCCATGTGGGTCATTGCCACCGATGGCGGTTACCTGGATAACCCGGTCATGATCGATCCCAATGCCACCGGCGCTCAGACGAAATTAGGGGTCCAAAAGAGTCTGCTGATGATGCCTGGCGAGCGCTATGAGCTGATCATTGACTTTGCCGGCATCCCCGCCGGATCCAACCTGATCCTGCGCAATACCGCCCCAACCGTTCTGGGCAACCCCAAAGCCAGCCTGGACGGCCGCATCATGCAGTTCCGCGTTTCCGGAACGACCCCAGCCGGCGGCGACAACAGCTTTGATCCAACGAAAGGGATACCCCTTCGCGCCGGAGCCCCCATTGTCCGGCTGCCCGGCACACCGGGGGGGCCGGTCATCGACACTGCCAATGTGGATGTCACCAGGATGCTGACTTTGAATGAAGTGCTGGGACCTCTCGGCCCCCTGGAAGTTTTGGTCAACAACTCCAAATGGAGCGGAATGCGCCCCGACCACAGCATGATCCCCGGTTCGACCATGGTGGACGGACCCAATCAGGAGGCTTTTACCTTCGAAGGCAACGCCCTGACCGAGGTGCCCCAGGAGGGAACCACCGAAGTCTGGGAAATCCTCAACCTGACCATGGACTCCCACCCCATCCATCTCCACGGCCTGCAGTTCCAGCTCATTGACCGGCAGCCCTTCGACATGAAGGCCTATATGATGACCTATGACATGGCGTTTATGAATGATATCGAATCCATCGATCCGTTGACCGGCCTGCCTTACCCCAATGGTGTGTTTATTCCCGGCTACGGCCCTCCCCTTGACTACCTGACGGGGAATCCCCGTGCCTTGGGGGGCAATCCGGATCCGGTAATGCTGGGCGTGCCCCTAGCACCCTTGCCCTATGAAGCCGGCTGGAAGGATACCGTCATTATGCACCCGGGCCAGAAAACCCGGATCGCTGTGCGCCTTGCTCCCACCGACCGTCTGCTCACAG
>CAZOTM010000266.1:0-3273 GCA_964582675.1 uncultured Clostridiaceae bacterium | reverse complement strand
ATTTTGAGGGGGGTTAAATTAAATGATCAAGTTTAGGGCATATCTCAAAGACACCGGTCATCCCATTAAAATAGACTCGGAAGGACAGGCTGAGATAGTTCTTTCTGTCCCTGCTTCTGATCTTACGGATGCCCTGCCTATAGTAGCGATGGGCAAAAAGGTTTTGGTGGTTGGGATCATTGCGGAAGAATCACCCGACACGGATGAATTTGAGGAATGGTTAAAAAAGTAAAAGTCAAAGTGAAGATAGACAAGCTGGTTGAATCTTGGGGAAAGTCTAAGGTCACCATCTATTCGTATGTGAAGAAAGGGATCATACCGAAGTCTGACAATGGGTATTGGATTTGGCCGGATATAAATATCACCCTGCTAAGTTATCGTGAAAGCAAACAGAACATCATTCAAGGTGATTTAGCAGATGAGCGCACCCGAAAAACGAAGATTGAAGCCGATCACAAAGCATTAGACCTGGCCCAAAAGACCGGACGCCTCATTGATGCAGAGAAAGTAAAAACTGCCGCGTTCAATAAAGCCCGGCAAATTCGGGATACCCTGTTAAATATCCCCGACAGGATAAGTCCTATCCTCGCCGCTGAATCAGATCAGGCCCGCGTTGCGGAGACATTAACCGCCGAAATCAAGACCGCCTTGGAGTTGTTGAGTCGATGATGGATGTAGCGAAGATTTACAATGATGCTTTTAACATGGGTTTTAGACTTGATCCGGAATTGACTGTTACGGAATGGGCGGATCAATATCGGATGCTACCGAAAAAATCATCCAGCGAACCAGGAAAATATCGCAGCAGCCGGACGCCCTACGTCAGGGAGATCATGGATGCCCTGTCACCATCAAGTCGGATTCAAGAGATCGTCGTATCTAAAGCAACACAGTTGGGATTCACCGAGATTGGGAATAACTGGTTTGGTTATGTTGCTGACGTTTCGCCTGGGCCGATGATGATGATCTTCCCGACGTCAGAGCTGGCGAAGGATCATAGCAAGCAAAAATTACAGCCAACCATCCAGGAAACGCCCCGGTTGAAAGACAAGGTGAAGGAACACCGGACCAGGGATAGCGGAAACACGATACAGACGAAAGAATTTCCAGGGGGGATCCTATTTCTGAGCGGGTCCAACTCCGGAGCGTTCTTTCGCTCCAAGTCGATCCGGTTTCTGTTTCTGGACGATGTTGACGGTTTTGAGCATGACATCGGAGGTGAAGGCGATCCGGCGGACCTGGCAAAGCGGCGCACGGATACCTATGGGAACAGGAAAAAGATATTCGAGGTATCCACTCCGACGACAAAGGGCATATCCAGGATCGAGAGGTCTTTTCTGGAGTCGGACCAATGCTACTACCACGTTCCGTGTCCATTTTGCGGAACCTACCAAAGACTTGAATGGGGCGGCGAAGGCGCGGAGTTTGGGATTAAATTCACCAGAGACAAAAACGGCAAAGTCCATGATGTTTGGTATCAATGTGTCTCATGCCGTGATCGGATTGATGAGCATCACAAGACTGAAATGCTGGAGCGGGGCCGATGGATTCCTACGAACCCGGAGCGATTAAAGAGGGGCTATCAGCTCTCCAGCCTCTACTCCCCTCTCGGATGGGTATCATGGCGTCAAATCGTCAAGGAGTTCCTGGAGGCGAAGGCATTCAAGGAGCGATTAAAAACTTGGGTGAATACCCGCCTTGGAGAATCATTTGAGGAAACAGGAGACAAGCCGGAATGGGGTCTTTTGAAGGCCCGCTGCGAACCATACGAGCCGTTGACGGTCCCCACAGGCGGGATGCTTCTCACGGCCGGTGTCGATGTCCAGGATAACCGCGTTGCCGTTGTAATCCGGGCATGGGGCAAAGGTGAAGAATCCTGGTTGGTTCTTTGGGCGGAGATTTATGGGGATCCTGGGCAGCCGAAACTCTGGAACGATCTGGACGCCCTATTGAGCCGATCCTTCCCGCGTGAAGATGGGTCGGAGATGCACATCGTATCAACTGCCGTCGATAGCGGCGGCCATCATGCCCAGGATGTCTATGCGTTCACCAGGCGGAAGACCCCGAATGTAATTGCCATCAAAGGGGCAAGCCGGATCAATCAGCCCATCATTGGAAGGCCATCGACAGTAGATGTTTCATGGCAGGGGAAAATGATTCCGAATGGATGCCAGCTCTGGCCGGTAGGGTCAGATACTACAAAAGGGATCATCTATACCCGTTTGAAGATCACCGAGGCGGGGCCTGGTTGCTACCATTGGCCGATCGGAACAACGGATGAATATTTTATCCAGCTCACGGCGGAAAAACTCATCACCAAGTATGTCAAAGGTTTCCCGCGCCTCGAATGGGTGATGGCTGGGCCAAGAAACGAGGCCCTGGACTGCGAGGTTTACGCATACGCGGCGGCGGTCCGGGCAGGAATTGCATATATGGACACCAGCGCACCAGGGGCTGCCGGCGGCAACGTCCGCCCGATGAAGCGGCGGGTCATATCCCAGGGGGTCATGTAAAGGAGGGGTTATGTTCGCGCATCAGGCAGTTGATGATTTGCATGGGTATAATAATTTAATCGTTTCCAAATTCGGCATAAATAAAGTAACTGATGAACAGATAACGAGAACATATAACCTAAATGAAATAATTATTAATAGACTAAGAGTCGCAACTCATTTCCATATAGATGATGAAACAAATTTTATAACAAAAGGCCCATGCAGTCATCTTATCGGTAGCCAGCTATTCATGGAAAATTTTTCTTATTTAAGATTCCCGTTTAAGGTCTGTTCATTTTCTACGACCCAAAAACCAAACGAAAGTGACGATGATTTATATTATTATCAGCCGGGGAAATTCATATCTAAAAAAAGAATTGCGTTAGCGGAACAGCCGGATAATGATTATGTAATTATTTATATTATAAATCATATTAGCGATGTGAATGTAAGAAGCCGTTTCCCATTTGCATGGTTAGCATCCCCTGTTGTTTATCTTATTAGAATTGGGAAGAGTGCTAATGGAGAGTGGATTTCAGAGAAAATAAATAAATATTTTAATGAAAAACTTACAAACTCATTACAATTTCAACAAAAATTCTTGTGCAAGGGAAATATTTATCCGATGCGTGCCATGAATCTAACCGAATCAGAGATAAAAACCGTCCTTAGTGAAGATGTAGGAGAGTTGAGCTTAGTAAATGCATTAATTTTATTATTAAACTGCAAAAACATTACCACCGAAAAAATCCCCGCCCCGGAAGCCCTAAACAAGAAA
>CAZOTM010000265.1:0-3291 GCA_964582675.1 uncultured Clostridiaceae bacterium | reverse complement strand
CCGCCCGGCTTCATCCCGGTCTTCCAGGGCAACCATGTCAAGCTTAATCACCGCCGGGGGGTAATCCACCACAAAAACCGCCTCCGGTCCGGTTTGGAGGAAGGCTGTTTCCGAATGGAGGAGCGAGGTTCGTTTTTCGAGTTCCTTCAAGAGCTGTTCCATTCCCCGTCGGAAAAACCGTTCAATCGCAGCACTGGTTTTGATATCTCCCGGGATATTCAATTTAAAACTGATCAGGGTCATGTCCGGAAACTCTTGGGCCAGCTCCCGGAGCTTCTCCGCCCTATTTTCCCGGGAAGTCAAAATCTCCTCTGCCGTGAGCCTTGGTCCGCTGTATATTCCTGTCATTCCATCCTGCCTTTCCGGTTCCACCGCTTTTTTTCTGCCTTGGTTTACCCCTTCGTCTGCCTGCATGGCTTTGCCGCGGGCTGACAGTTTTGAAGTCCGTTTGTAGTTTGGGTAAATGGTGTGGTTGGTTGGTTTGGTTATGATCAATTTTCTTTTAAACTTTTATCTGTGGTTTGGTTCTGCGGCTTGGTTCTACGGTTTGGTTCTACGGTTTGGGTCTGTGGCTCGGTTTTTCCTTTTGCTCATGGCAGCCTTGGAATGCCGGCCGGCATGGGTCTGCCGTTGAGTTTTATCATGTAACTCATCCCGAAATTATGCTAACATGGTCATAATATTCAAGCAATTGCCATGACTGGTAACCGTAACGGCCAGGGGATGCCAGGCAAATGTTGGTTTTCCCCCATGAATCGAATACTGATTAGGATGTGAAAATTATGTACTACGCAACGGCTTTGGGTGAATCTCTCATTGATTTTACACCTTTTGATGTGGAAGGGAAACGGGGATTCATTCCCAATCCCGGAGGAGCTCCTGTCAATCTGTTGGCCATGCTGGGCAAACTGGGGATGGCAACGGCGTTTATCGGCAAAGTCGGCAACGATGCCTTTGGGACGTTCCTAAAATCAGACATGGAGCAGTCCGGCATTGATACCAAGGGCCTCTTGCTCTCCCCCAGGTTCAACACCACCCTGGCCTTTGTCCATCTGGATGCCAGGGGCGACCGGTCCTTCAGCTTTTACCGTAAGGGCTGTGCCGATACCATGCTGGAACCGTCGGAAATCGACCTGGATCTTATCAATAGCTCCCGGATCTTCCATTTCGGCTCCCTCTCCCTGACGGATGAGCCGGTGAAGTCAGCGGTAAAGCGGGCTGTGGCATATGCCAGGAGCCTCCACAAAATAATCAGTTATGACCCAAATTACCGGCCCCGGCTCTGGGGGAGTGAAGCCGAGGCCAAACGGGAGATCACATCAATGATCCCCTCCGCTGACATCCTCAAGGTATCCGAAGAAGAAATGCAGCTGATCACGGGAGAAACTGACATTGAACGGGGCGCCGAATACCTCCGTCACTTAGGCCCAAAGATCGTTTTGGTGACCAGGGGGGAACATGGCTCCTATTTCCTGTGTGCTGCCACGCGTTTTTTCACCCCGGCAGTCCGGGTGGATGTGGTGGATACGGTGGGTTCCGGGGATGCGTTTCTGGGGAGTTTTCTCTATGGGATGAAGGAGCACTTGACAGTGGACTGGAGCCAAGTGCCAGCCTCTGAATATATGAGGATTGTCAAATTCGCCAATCTGGCCGGTTCAATGACTGCCGAGAGACGGGGGGCCATTCCCGCCATGCCTTCCCTATCTGAGCTCACCGCCCGTTTGGCGATTATTTGAATGGCAGTTGAGAGTCGTCTTCAAATGACAATCCGAAGACTGATCTGCAATTTATTCACAATGTGTTAATATTTATCCGGCCTGTGTTGTCTTCATTCAGCGCACAGGTGTATACTTGTAGGGACGCTTTTTAAGGAGATATATAATGTATAAAACAGTTAAATTTGGCGGTTCATCCCTGGCCAACGGAAATCAGTTCATAAAAGTTAAAAATATAGTGAAAAGCGACCCGGACAGAAAGTATGTCGTGGTGTCAGCCCCTGGAAAATTCAACGGCGAACCCAATAAGATCACCGATCTGCTCTACCTTACCCATGCCCACTTGAAATACGGCATTTCCCATGAGGAAATCATGAACAAGGTAAAGGACCGGTTTTACGCCATCAAGGCTGCCTGCAGCATCGATTTCGATTTGGATCGGGAATTTGCAGAAATCGACAGCCGCTTCGTTAAAAATGTGAGTCAGGATTATGTGGTATCACGGGGTGAATATTTGACCGCCAAGCTGCTGGCCGCCTATTTGGGCTACACCTTCTTCGATCCAATCGATTGCATGCACCTGGATTACAGCGGCAAAGTCCTCCTGGAGCGATCCCTGGAATCTTTCCGAAACAGTTTAAAACCTGAAGAAAGATATGTCATCCCTGGGTTTTACGGTTCTACCTCCCCCGGACGGATCAAGCTGTTATCCCGGGGCGGTTCCGACATCACCGGAGCAGTGGTAGCCTGTGCCTCCAATTCAGTCATATATGAGAACTGGACCGATGTATCCGGCATCCTCATGGCCGATCCCAGGATCGTGGACAACCCGGAAAAAATTGGCCATATCACCTATGATGAGTTGAAGGAAATGTCCTATATGGGGGCTGAAGTTCTCCACGAAGACAGCATTTTCCCCGTCAGGGAAATGAAGATCCCCATCAACATCCGGAACACCAACGAGCCGGAGGATCCCGGCACTTATATCATGGAAAACATACCGGAAGGCTATACCAAGGCGGATAAATTCATAACCGGGATCACCGGCAAGAAGAATTATACGGTACTGACGGTTTATAACCGGCTTCTCTCCTCGGATGTGGCTTCCCTGAAGGATATCCTGGACGTGTATGATAAATACGGCATTAAATTTGAACACATGCAGATCGGCATCAATAACATCTCCGTTTTGATTAATGATCCCGATGTCCTCTCCCGTATCCACGAGGTCCGGGATGAGCTGTATAAAACCAATGAACCGGATTCCATCTCCATTACTGAAAATATTTCCCTGATCTCCGTGGTAGGCAGAAACATGGTCATGAAACCTGGGATCTCAGGAAAGATCTTTGCCGCCCTGGGGAAAGAAAAAATCAATATCCGCATGATCACCCAGAGCCCCAGTGAGATCAACATCATTGTCGGAGTCGAGGATGCTTCCTTTGAAGATGCGATCCGGACCCTTTATTCCTCCTTCACCAGTTTAAAATAGCAATTTTCCAGTTCAAAATAGCAATCTTCAGTTCAAAGTAAATTCCTTCCCAGTTCAAAATAAGTCCCTTCCCAGTTCAATAAG
>CAZOTM010000264.1:0-3363 GCA_964582675.1 uncultured Clostridiaceae bacterium | reverse complement strand
TGTTCCATTCCCGCCCCGAAGCCCCCCGGGTCATCATCACCAATGGCTTGATGATCGGCATGTATGACGACCTGGAAAATTTCAACCGGGCATCCGCCCTGGGTGTGGCCAATTACGGCCAAATGACGGCGGGCGGCTGGATGTACATCGGTCCCCAGGGGATCGTCCATGGCACCTATAACACCCTCCTCAACGCCGGGCGCCTGGTCTTAAACATCCCCAACGAGGGGAACCTTTCGGGCAGGCTGTTTGTGACCTCCGGGTTGGGCGGCATGAGCGGAGCCCAGGGCAAGGCAGTGGAGATCGCCGGCGGCGTGGGGATCATCGCGGAGGTGGATATGTCCCGGATCAATACCCGGCACAGCCAGGGCTGGGTGGGGGAGATTGCCCAGACTCCGGAAGACGCTTTCGCTATGGCCCGGATCAGTATGGATCTGGGAGAGGCAAAATCCATCGCTTTCCATGGCAACATCGTGGATCTTTTGGAATATGCCGCCGCCCATGACATCCGGATCGACCTCCTGTCGGACCAGACCTCCTGCCATGAGCCCTATACCGGCGGCTACTGCCCCACCGGGGTGACCTTTGCGGAACGGACCCGACTGTTGAGTGAGGATCCCGAAACCTTCAAAACCATGGTCAAGTCGACCCTGCACCGGCATTTTCAGGTGATCCGGGAGTTGACAAATAAAGGGACCTATTTCTTTGACTACGGCAATTCCTTCATGAAGGCAGTCTATGACGCCGGGGTCAAGGAGATCAGCAAAAACGGCCGGGATGACAAGGACGGCTTCATTTGGCCCAGCTACGTGGAGGATATTTTAGGCCCCCGGTTGTTTGATTATGGCTACGGTCCTTTCCGCTGGGTCTGTTTGTCCGGGCAGGCGGAGGATTTAAGAAAAACCGATCATGCCGCCATGGCGGTCATCGATCCGGAACGGCGCTATCAGGACCGGGACAACTGGATCTGGATCCGGGATGCGGAAAAGAACCATCTGGTGGTGGGCACCCAGGCCAGGATCCTGTATTCCGACGCCCTGGGCCGGCGGGATATCGCCTTAAAATTCAATGCCATGGTCCGCAATGGCGAGATCGGTCCGGTCATGCTGGGCCGGGATCACCACGACACCGGCGGCACGGATTCCCCCTTCCGGGAGACTTCCAACGTGAAGGACGGCTCCAACATCATGGCCGACCAGGCAGTCCAGATCTTTGCGGGCAACGCTGCTCGGGGCATGAGCCTGGTGGCTCTGCACAACGGCGGCGGCGTGGGCATCGGCAAATCCATCAACGGCGGATTCGGCTGCGTCCTGGACGGATCAGAACGGATCGACCAGGTCTTGAAGTCCGCCATGCCCTGGGATGTCATGGGCGGGGTAGCCCGCCGGGCCTGGGCCAGGAATGCCAATGCCATCACCACCTCCCTGGAATATAACGAGATCATGGCCGGGGACGACCACATCACCCTGCCTTTCATCACCGATGCCAATACGGATCAATTGATCCGGCAGCTGGTGGAGAACAACCAGTAAGCTAAACCCCAGACCCGGCTGAAGAAACGTGAAATAAAAAAGTCCAAAATGAACCCATAATTGAGACAGCAATAAAATCCAAAAATGAACGCTATACGACTTAAATGATTTAAATTCCACCGGCTGCTCCTTGGCGGCAGGGGACAGAAAGGGATACGATGAGCAGTTTACAGATTGACGGAAATTCATTGACACTGGAGGATTTTATCAGTGTCACCAGGGGCTATCGGATGGTGGAACTCACCCCCGGGGCAGTGGCGGCAGTGCAGCGGGCCAGAGCAATGGTGGATCGGTACGTGGCGGAGAAAAAAGTCGCCTATGGCATTACCACCGGCTTTGGCAAGTTCAGCGATGTGTTGATCGCCACGGAGGATACCTCCACTCTCCAGCGCAACCTCATCATGAGCCATGCCTGCGGGGTGGGGGAGCCCTTGGGGGAAGACATCGTCCGGGGGATCATTCTCCTACGAATCAATGCCCTGGCCAAGGGTTACTCCGGCATCCGGCTGGCGACCTTGGAGACGCTGCTGGCCATGCTGAACCGGCGCCTGACCCCGGTGGTGCCTGAAAAAGGTTCCCTGGGCGCCTCCGGCGATCTGGCACCCCTGTCCCATATGGCCCTGCCCCTGATCGGCGAAGGCGAAGCCTTCTATGAAGGGGTCCGGCTGCCCGGGCGGGAGGCCATGGCGAAAGCCGGCATCCCAACTATCGAGTTGTCCGCCAAGGAGGGTCTGGCCCTGAACAACGGCACCCAAGTCATGAACTCCATCGGCTCCCACGGGGTCTACGATGCCCTGAACCTCCTTCACCACGCCAACGTCATTGCCATGCTGTCCTTTGAAGCCCTGAGGGGGATCACCGACGCCTACTACCTAAAGACCCATGAGATCCGCAACCAGGCGGGGCAGCAGACTGTAGCCCAGTCTCTCAAAAAGCTCCTGGCCGGCTCCGGCTATACCACCAGGCAGGGGGAACTAAGGGTCCAGGATCCTTATTCCCTGCGCTGTATCCCCCAGATCCATGGAGCGTCCCTGGACTGCTTCGGATTCGTCCTGGATAAGGTCCAGCGGGAAATGAATGCGGTGACGGATAACCCCATCATCTTCACCGAGGAGGACCGGGTCGTCTCCGGCGGCAATTTCCACGGCCAGCCCCTGGCCCTCGCCTTCGACTTTTTGAAAATCGGCTTGGCGGAGCTGGCCAATGTATCCGAGCGGCGCATCGAACGGATGGTCAATCCGGCCCTGTCCAACGGCCTGCCCGCATTTTTGACCAGTCAGGGGGGCGTCAATTCCGGCTTCATGATCGTCCAGTATTCCGCCGCCTCCCTGGTCTCGGAAAATAAAGTGCTGGCCCATCCGGCCTCAGTGGACTCCATTCCGTCCTCCGCCAACCAGGAGGACCACGTCTCCATGGGGACCATCGCCGCCCGCCAGGCCGCCGAGATCCTCCGCAATGTCCGGAAAGTCCTGGCCATGGAGCTGTTGACCGCCGCCCAGGCCATGGAGTATCGGGAAAAGCTGACCCTGGGCAGGGGCACCCAGGCGGCCTATGACCTGCTCCGCGGGGAGATCCCTTTCTCCGATGACGATCGCGTCATGTACTTTGAGATCAATCGGGCGGAAGCCCTGATCCAAAGCAATCGGATCTTAGAGGAAATCAAACGACGGGGCATCGAAATATAAAGAGGCTGCAGTGAGAGCAGCCCTCAATATAAAAAGTAACTCAAACCAACCTAAAATTTAGATCACTTGAAGGGTTAAATGATACCGGTTTTCCGGCCGATTCATTTAACCCTTCGTTCATATCTTTGCCCCCCTATTTAATCCCC
>CAZOTM010000263.1:0-3365 GCA_964582675.1 uncultured Clostridiaceae bacterium | reverse complement strand
GCCGCATAGGTGGCGTCTCTTTCCTTGCATTCTTCAATGGAGTATTTCGTATTGTCGCGATCCAGATGGAAGCCGACGAATCTTAGGACAAGATTTCCGCCGTAGTTTGTGATGGATGAGATGTCGTCAAAGACCTCATCTAAACCTTCCTTTAGGAACCAGTTGTAAGAATCAAGCTGAACCTCGATGAGATTCGGCATTTCGGCAACGTCTTTGATTCTTGAAAAACTTTTTCTTGTTCTTTTACCGGTTGGATTTGGAACAGGATGTACCATTAATTCACCCCTTAAAAAATTATCTTGATAATAGCCCGTAAACCTTATAGAATTATGTAGGCAGGCTATTATACTTTTTAGTTTGCATCACAAATTGCGATACGAGTACAATTTAATACTATACCATAATCGTTACATTGAGTCAATTTCAATGTGGCATTTTTACGGACTTTATTTTGCCTTTTTTAGCAGGTTCCCAACCCCAAACCAGGGAACGCAAAACAAGCCAGCCGCCGGATCATTTTCCTGATCCAGCGGCTGGCTTGTTTTCAATTATTCTCTACTTGTGTTCAATTATTTCCAGGAGTTCGACTACCCCTTAAACTTGGCCGTCACATCGATCATCCGTTTAACCTGGACCTCGATGGCCTTGTCGATGTCGTCCATCATCTCACCGTTGGGACCAACCCGGGTGGAAGCTCCATAAGGATTGCCGCCAGTGGAATACAATACGGGGTCGGTATACCCAGGAGTCACGATGATGGCACCCCAATGCATCATGACCACATACAATGACAGTGAAGTCATTTCCTGGCCGCCATGAACATTCATTGCCGAAGTCATATGGGAAACGATCTTATCCTTCAACAGTCCCTGCCCCCAAATTCCCCCCTGGCCATCCAGGAAGTTCTTCATCTGGCCGGACAGGACACCAAATCTGGTGGGTGATGAGAACAAGATGGCATCTGCCCACACCAAGTCATCGCCGGTAGCCAGGGGGACATCTTTGGTCTCATCCGCCGTCTTCTTCCACAGTGGGTTCTTGGAATAACCCTCCTCCGGTACAGTTTCCGCCACCCTTCTGAGTCTGACCTCAGCGCCATACGCCTTGGCATACTCCTCAGCCTTCTTGGCCATGACATAGTTGGTACCCGTTGACGAATAATATACGATCGCTAATTTAACTTTTTCCATTTGTTTGTTCTCCTCAAGATCAATAATGATTTTTATTTTTACTTCCGATTCATTCACTTACTATTTATATCTAACTTACTTAATATAACTATAATACCTGAAGGTCTTGACCAAACAATGGCCGGGACATGAACTTATTGAAACTAATTATCAATAAACTTCGAACTTTAATATTTCCCCGGAGAAATAACACCTCGAATAAGCAAATATACTGCTTTTTCGAGGTGTTTTATCAATATGGGACATTTCCCACGAAGCTCTCTTCTTATTATTCGATGAGCTTGGTTTTGACTTGCCCGAATTCCGTTTTGTTTATGGGAAGTACATCATCTCCGATGTCATATACGTTGGATAACTTTCCATACATCAGGATATTCTCTCCTTGCACTTTTGAATAAGTGATGGAAGAAAATTCCAATAAAACCAGTTGATGCTTCAGAATAGTATCCTCTTGATTCAACTTTTGATTTTGTTCTTTTAAATCCACCGTCACAATATTACCTTGCTTAGTTTTTACTTCGATCAATTTTGTAGTAATCCGTTCCTCATCCAGGCCGATGGCATAGTATGGTCCTGGGTTCATTAACATGTTTTCAATGTAATTTATGTAGTTGGAAACTTTACCTTCTCGGACCTCTACACCATCAGACCAATCAACTTGAAGATAGCCTTTGTCTGTCTCCAATTCACTGGCATGGACTAATTCAAAAGATCCGGGGGAGTCCTTTTGTTTATTCCAAAGAGTAATATCTTCAGCTGTAGGTCCCCAATATTTTGTTTCCCAGTACTTTTGATCCAAATTAATAAATGGCATGGCAAAGCCATCCCAGAGAACGTTCTTTTCCGCCACTGCCGTTGCGCTGATCGTAGTTGAGTCGAAATTCAAAATTTTGGCAAAGTAATGCTCAACCGGTTCGCTGACCGTGACTCGGACACGTCTTAATTCGTCATACGGTACAACGACCGTTGTTATTCCGTCACCGGCGTTGCGTTGAACAAAGTAAATGGCAGTAGTATTCACCTTAACATCGTCGGGCAAATCCATTGCAGCCGCCAGTGCTGCTGCATCCGCAGTTTTTTGAAGATTGGATCGTGAATTAGCCATGAGGCCTACGTCAAAAACCAAGGCGGCAAAGCCAAAGAGCACTACCGTCAATAAGGCGATTAATGGCATAGCTTGGCCTTTTTCATCGCTGTACATAATTTTCAATCTTTTCATATTTTTCAGTCCTTCCTCCATACCTCATTGGTTTGATCAAAAAGGAATCCATTCAAGCAAGTGTCAGCCGATCTTCTGGATTGACATCCTGGAATGCTCCGGCCCCGCCTTCAATGACGGACTTGGCATGCTTTACGATTGGGCTTATGGTCCAGGGCTTCATACTGTCGATTTTACGGATTACCGTATTATCTTCGTCCAGAAACAATACATCAATGGGGATTTTCATGAAAAAGCAGTGGATGCTGTTGCAGGGTTTAATTAACAGCCCTTCGGATTCATCCAGGGTTTTGCCCATCAGCCCTAAAAACCGCTGCGTAAAAGTATCTGCCACCTGCAGTTTATGCAATACTATTTGTCCAGTAGTTAAATTGATTAGTTGCTGTGTTTTCATCATAGTCTGCCTGAAAGAACATTTTGGCCATCTTGGTGAGCTGTATCCAAAAAGTATTTAAAGTGCAGGTCTGCCATATCAAACTCATCTCCATGGGCTAAAATCGCTGAGGTCATGACCACGCCATGTTTTTTCAGCAATCCTGGTGCCTGGCACTGCAGTTCAACAACTGCTGTACCTGAATCGGAATGGATGGGGTATATCGTAAACTGAAACCCAGGATCAACGGCAGAATCAATGTGCCTTTCAGATAGTCGGTCTTTGCCAATGGTAAATACCAATGGTTTCTTTCCTGAGAAAACAATAGTTTCTTCCCTGTTTCCTCCCCTGCCGCTATAGATCAGCTTCCCATGAAGTTCAGGCTGTTTGCCGCGCCGGGGGATCTTGCGAAACAGGACGATTCCTGCCAATATTGCCGCGGCGGCCAATCCCAGGCCAAACACCATTTTTAAGGATAACCCTCCCGCCGGATCGGCTGGTAGCACTTTTAGAGTTTTGGTTTCCTGTGCCAAGCTGGTTACTGAATAGAGCGGCTTAAAACCAATGGCAATCTCTTTGATTC
>CAZOTM010000262.1:0-3366 GCA_964582675.1 uncultured Clostridiaceae bacterium | reverse complement strand
TGCAAGTTAAACCCAGTTCCCTGGGTTTATGAAGAATTTTGGTGCGTAGTTACTACCTCCGCTGGCCTTAAGTTGTTAGAAAATAAAATTTTTGTTAAAATGAACCATGCAAGGGAAAGGTTATGGTGCTTATGGAAAATAAAGCAAAACCCATTGGTTTTTTTGATTCAGGGGTTGGCGGGATCAGCGTCTTGAAGGCCGCGATGAAGCTCCTCCCCCATGAAAATTATATATACTACGGAGACTCCAAGAATGCCCCCTACGGTTCCAAAAGTATTGAGGAAATCGAAGCATTGTCCTTTGACATCATTGATTTTCTCCTGGAACAGGGGGTCAAAGCCATCGTCATCGCCTGCAACACGGCCACCTCGGCAGCCGTTGACAAGATCAGGGAGCGCCTCCCGGGTATTCCGGTCCTGGGGATCGAGCCTGCCTTAAAACCCGCCGTCAAAGCTGCCCCATCTGGAACCATTGTAGTCATGGCAACGGAGCGGACATTGACGGAGAAAAAGTTTTCCCATCTGATGGATGCAGTGGCCAGGGAACGTCAGGTCGTCAAGATGGCCTGTCCCGGATTGGCGGATCTCATCGAGGCTGGCAAAGCCGATGCACCGGAAACCCTGGACTATCTGAAGGACAAATTTAAGGATCTGGACCTTACAGCAGTCTCCGGCATCGTCCTCGGCTGTACCCACTACCCCTTCATCAAGGGAGCCTTGGCAAAAATCGCTCCGGACATCCCCATCTACGACGGCGCCGACGGGATTTCCCGACATTTGAAGGAAGTCCTGGCCGATCATGACCTGTTAAACGACTCAACGGCCGACGGCTGGGTCAAGGTCTATAATTCCTCCTCGGATGAACGCCCCATGGAGCTTTCCCTGGAGCTGTTACAATAATAAAAACCCCTGATAAGGGATAAATCATCAACCTGGCTGCCCCTCCGGTTTTGGGAGGGGCAGCCGCTTTTGGAGGGGCAGCCGCTTTTTATCATTTTTCAATCTGTTTATTGTCAGTTTTCAAACTGTTTTCAATTAGTCTTGTTCCATCCCCGGCAGCTGGTCTATCTCCGGCAGCTGGTCAATCCCGGGCAGTTGTTCTGTCAGGAGACAGCCTGGTTTGGGCAAACGCAGCAAATCTCAACAAATCAATCACCATGATGGTTCTGGGCGATGGCTGCCGTTATTTACATGATTTGCGGGCTCTGTTATACTCAAAAAAAGCCGTGGAAAAGGAATGTTTCAGCCGTTTGGCCTTTTTCATCGGCTGTGGAGCAATCTGAAAGGTGGTCAATCTATGTACAGCAAAAAGTCGAAATTCTTTGAACAGGTATCGACCCGTGTCTCCTCCGCGATCACCACTATCGAGCTGATCATTTCCGGGATCCTGGTGATCGCCGTCATAATCAACTCCGTCTTTTTTGTGGCTGCCATGTTCCGAGATATGACGGAAATCAAGGAGCTGATCAACTACAACAGCTTTCAGCAATATATGTCCTATCTCCTGCTGCTTATCATCGCTTTGGAACTTGCCATGATGCTCATCAAGCACAAGCCCAACAATGTGGTGGATGTCATGACCTTGGCCATTGCCCGGAAGATGCTCATCTATAATACCGCCGCCTATGAGCTGCTGATCGGCGTGGTCACCCTGGGGCTGCTGTTTGCCATTAAAACCTACATGCTGAAAGAGCCGGAGGACTCTTCTCACAATCCTCAGATTTCCAATCTGGAAGATACCCCCAAATAAACGGATCCCCGCTTGGATACATCCCATGTTTTGAAGATCCAACACCTTGGTTATCCAAGGCAAAGACCTGGTTTCCCAGCCAGTCTCCGCAATCTTCACGGCTGCTGGCAGAGACCATTACCCATCGATTGTTATAGAATACGGGGGGTGACTTCCCCTGACATCTTTTAACTTTTCATCCAAAACGGGAGACGGCAAATCAACTGCGATTTGCCGTCTCCCGTTTTTAGTTTGTATTGCCTAAGATAGATTTCCTTAGCCGATAGCTTGTTCCTTTGCTACTGGTTTTACCGAACATGGTTTATCCTAAGAATTCTCATTCCCAGCCGATGGTGTCTACTGGCCGGACAGGAGCCCGTAAACCCTGACGGCTTCCTCTTCCGTATAGATCTTTTTGGCTACGACTTCCTTAATGACATCCGAATCGATCCGGATGCTCCGGCTGGAGTTCATCATCGTGTCCAACAGCCGGATGGTGGATGGTTCCAGATTGGAGATGGGGACTTTGACGCTGTTCTTGCCAATGAATATTTCGTAAATCAGATTTGTCCCTTCCAGGTAGACATTCTGCCGGGACACTTCCGTATAGGACGCCAGTTTATTCCGGTTAAAAACCGACGAGGTTCTGATGTCATTGGTCCGAAATTCAGTAAAGTTGAACAGGCAGGTGATCCCAAGCGGGATCAGTACTGCCAGAATCCAGCCCGCCCGCCTCATTTTCAGATTCGCGGTGTTCTTGGCGGGACGCTTGGATAATCTTTCCTCCCGGGTTTTCGAGAAAAATGTGAAGAATACCAGAGTCAAGCCCAGGATGCCCAGCCCGATCATGATGATCCCGGCCCTTGGTCCGAACAGTCCCGCTTTCGAACGGAAGATGAGGGAATTATCCAAGGTTTTAAAGGCCGCCTCCTGGATGACCGGGATAAACCAGAAGAGGAGGGCAAAGGCCAATAACAGGACCAGGACTCCAATAAACCGGTTCTTGTTCCGCCGGCGAAGGATCTCCTTCTCAGTCATGACAACAGTCTCAGGGACACTGGCCTCCCTGGCCGGTTTCCCCTTGTCCTCAGCCCAAACCTTGTCGCTGGGCTTGGATTCCTCCGCCGCTCTGAATTTCCCGGGAGCGCTGCTGACAACATCCGCTTCCATCACCTCCGGATCCCTGGGGAGGTCAGAATCTGTCCTCCGCCGCCCTGGTATGTAGTTCCCCGTCGCCTCGTCATAAACGAGATCACTGGGTGGCGATTCCTCGAAGATCTCTCCCGGCATATTCTTTACCGATTCCTCGGCAATGACTTTATCCTTGTCTTCGTTGAAGATCAAACCTTTGCCATCCGAGACCTTGCTGAAAATATTCTTAAAGAACCCACCTTTTTCCTCGACTGGTTCGACCGCCTTGTCTCCGCCCTGGTAATCGGAAAAATCATCCTGGCCCAGTGTGACTTTTTTCTTATCGGGATGTCCGCCGCTGTTTTGTGTATTTATTTTATTATCATCCCTGCTCGTATCTTTATTATCCATGGGAAGCTCTCCTTATCCGGTAGATTCGTATACTTACTTATATTCTACTATATTGAAAACGTCCATAAATTGAATTTTCGTAAATGTTTATATATT
>CAZOTM010000261.1:0-3370 GCA_964582675.1 uncultured Clostridiaceae bacterium | reverse complement strand
GCCCTGCTGGGGGCGAGTCTTCTGCTGACCGCCTGCGGTCAATCCGCAGCAACCACCACGGCCGGGCAGGCGGCTTCCAACGGCACAAGTCCGATGGCCTCCAACAGCGCCGGTCAGCCGGCTTCAAACAGCACCAATGGAGTAAAGGACTTGGCCGGCACCACGGTCACCTTCTATGGCTGGGGCGGCGACGAAAAGACCAATGCCTGGATCGACGGCTTTTTGACGGATGTCATGAAGAGTAAATATGATATTAAGCTGAAACGGGTGGGGATGGATATCGATCAGATCCTCAACCAGCTGCTAAGCGAAAAACAGGCAAATTTAGCCAAAGGCAATATCGATGTGATTTGGATCAATGGGGAAAACTTTTATACGGCGAAGTCCAGCGGCTTATTGTATGGCCCAATTGCCCATCGGGTTGACAACTACCAGAAGTATATCGATGGGGCCAATACTGAGAATACAACGGATTTCGGGGTTCCCACCGAAGGCTTTGAAGTACCTTACGGCCGGGCTCAGCTGGTGATGATCAAAAACAGTGAAGTCTTCCCCGAGCCCATCCGCTCAGCGGATCAACTCATGGAATTTGCCAAAGCCAAACCGGGTTTGATCACCTATCCGGCACCCCCGGATTTTACCGGCAGTGCCTTTGTGCGGACCATCCTGTGTGATATTGTGGGGTATGAAGAGATCAAAGCGGCAGGGGCCGATAAAGCTAAATTAAAGGCAGTCCTGGCTCCGGCCCTGGCATATCTTAAGGAACTTAAACCTTATTTATGGAAGGCTGGGACAACCTATCCGGCGGATGTGGCCAGTTTGAATAATATGTATGCTGACAATGAGGTGGCCCTCACCGTGAGCTATACCCCGTTTTTTGTAGTGGATGCCGTTGCCCAGGGCTTTTTCACTGAAAGCAGCCAAGTGTCAGTCTTTGACAAGGGCAGTGTGGGCAATACCCACTTTGTTTCCCTGGCCTATAATTCTCCGAATCCGGAGGGAGGAATCGCTTTGATCAATGAGATCCTCTCAGTGGAAGCCCAGGCCCGAAAATATGTCCCAGCCGTCTGGGGGGATTTGTCCGTGTTGGATTTCGACAAATTGAGCCCGGAAGAGCAGGCACAGTTTAAAGCGGTTCCAACGGGAGATGCGGCCATGACCCAGGAAGAACTGATGAATAAACGGATCCCGGAATTGCCGGCGGAAATGATCCCAATCATTGAAGAAATCTGGATGGAAGAGATCCCCGGCTAGACTTCTGGAGGAGGTGGAGGATGAGGCGATCAAACAAACAGAAAGTCAGACTGGTCTTGTGGCTGCTGCCGTTTCTGGCCTATATGCTGTTTATTTTGACGGTGGGGCTGGCAGACGGCCTGATCCAGAGCTTTGGCTATATACCAAGCCTGGGTCTGACCAGCTTTACCCTGGATTACTATAAAAAAGTATTTGCCGGGGGTGCATTTATGTCCTCCCTGGGATTTACCCTTTGGTATTCCCTGGTTTCGACTGCTCTCTCCGTATCCCTGGGGGTATTGCTGGCGGTTTTGATCCAAAATTATGAGATCCGCTATCTGAAAACCATCTTTCAGATCCCCCTGATGGTCCCCCACATCACTGCCGCTCTGTTTACCATGCTCACGTTAGCCTCCACCGGCATATTGCCGCGGCTCCTCTACCAGCTTGGACTGATCGCCTCTCCGGCGGATTTTCCGGGTTTCCATGGGGATGTTGGGGGCTGGGGAATCATCCTGACCTATGTATGGAAAGGCTTGCCCTTTGTTTTTTTAACAACCATTACGGTCCTGGAAAAACTGTCCGACCGCTTGACCAAGGCGGCCTTGAATCTGGGAGCCAATCGATGGCAAATATTCTGGCGCATCACCCTGCCCTTGATCCGGCCGGGGATTGCCACCACCTTCATGATTTTATTCGCTTTTTCCTTTGGGGCTTATGAACTGCCCCTGCTGTTGGGGCCTACCGTGCCTAAAGCCCTGGCGGTTTTGACCTACACGGAATACATCAATCCCCTGCTGCAAAACCGTCCCCTGGCCATGGCTTATAATTTCTTGATCATTGGGATCTGCATGGGGCTGTCAGTGATTTTTTTACACCTCATCGTTCCCAAGGACAAGCGGGGGAGACGGCAATGAAGACCTTAAACCGAATCAAGCAAGCCCTCTTGAAGTCAATCCCCGCCGGACTGATCCTCCTGCCCATCGTCATAACCGGGCTGTGGAGCCTGTCTGCCCGCTGGGCCTGGCCGGACCTTATCCCCAGCCGGTTCTCCCTTTACGGCTGGAAAGCCTTTGTGGTCAGCAATGATGCCAAACTGCTGCCCTATTCCATCTTCCTGTCCCTCCTGGTCACCGTCCTCACCCTGGCGATCTCCGTCCCTGCGGCCAAAGCCTTGACGTATCCCTTCCCGGGGAAATCCCTGGTTGAGGTCCTGGTATTCCTCCCCATCATTGTGCCCACCGCGGCCATCGCCATGGGGGTCCATGTGAATTTCCTCAGGCTGAATTTGGCCTATACCATGGGCGGGGTGGTTTTGATGCAGATTTTCCCCTGTCTGCCCTATGGCATCCGGATCATGCATAGTGTCTACGAGGTCCTGGGGGATGGCTGGGAGAAGCAAGGCCGGATCCTGGGGGCGACCAGGTGGCAGACCTTCATGAGGGTCACCCTGCCCCTGTTGACCCCCGGATTGTTGGCCAGCTTTTCCATGATCTTCATCGTTTCCTTCAGCCAGTATTTCCTCACGGTCCTGATCGGCGGCGGTGTCATTGAGACATTTACGACCCGGATGTTTCCTTATCTTTATTCCGGGAACCGAACCCTGGCTTCCGTTTATACCGGGGTATTCAACCTGGTGAGTATTACGGTCCTGGTGATCGTCAACCGACTGACCCACAAGCTTTATGCCGAGCGCTTCAAGGAATTCTACTATGTATAAACTGGAAATCAAGCACATCAAAAAAGCCTTTAAAGGCGAGGCGATCCTGGAGGACGTGAATTTGACCCTGGACCAGGGAGAATTCGTGTCCATTTTGGGACCCTCCGGCTGCGGCAAGTCGACGCTCCTGCAAATCATCTCCGGACTGGTGGAAGAGGACTTTGGGACCATCGTCATGGATGGCAAAGACATTGGCGAGGTTGAAGTGAACCGGCGCAACATCGTCATGGTATTCCAGGACCACCTTTTGTTCCCCCACCTGTCGGTGGAGCAAAATATCGCCTTCGGGCTGTCCGTGCGAAAAGCCCCCAGGGAGAAAATCCGGGAAACCACCGGGGAACTGTTAAAACTCATGGGATTGACCGGTTACGAAAACCGCCGGGTGGCCATGCTGTCGGGGGGCGAAAAACAACGGGT
>CAZOTM010000260.1:0-3380 GCA_964582675.1 uncultured Clostridiaceae bacterium | reverse complement strand
TAATGCCCAGGAGCTCGTCCTGGGCAGATTCCAGATAATCTTCCTTCAGCGAACCCGTCGCAATCAGATTGATCTTCATATATATCACCGGTTGATATTTTAGGTATAGGCTCTGGTCTTGTTTACTACTTCCGCTCCGAAGGGCAAAAGGCTCAATACTGCCAGCTTGAAGCACTGCAGACCGAAGGGGATGCCGATGATCGTGGCGCAGAAAATCACACCGGCCGTAAGGTTGGCCAGGGCCAGTTCGATTCCGCCGAAAACCAGCCACAGGATATTCAAGAGGAAAGATCCGGTGCCGGTTTCCCGGTAGACGATATCCTTGCCAAAGGGTGCCAGCTGCATTTTGGCAAGCTTGAAGCACTGTCTGCCGACGGGTATGCCGATGATCGTGATGGACCATAAGCAGCCGAACAGGAACCAGATGAAGCTCTGAGCGATCCCGCCCAGGAAAAACCAGACCACATTACCTAAAAAATTCAACTCTATTCCTCGCTTTCTGAATTTCGCCCATGGCATTTCTTGTACTTTTTGCCCGAACCGCATGGGCACGGATCATTTCTGCCGATTTTGGCTTCGTTCCGGACGGTCTTTGAATGGTCGAAAGCGGTTTTGATTTCCTTGCGCTTGTCTTCGGAGAAGATCCCGTCCCACTGGGGCAGGGTGTACAAATAGGCCGCCTTGGCATCCAGCATGTTGAAATACAGTTTCTCCAGGTTGATATCCAAAGTCACCTGGGAGTTTTCATCCAGCTCCTCAAGGGTCAGGGGAGTGGTCAGGGACTCATTGATCCCATCCAAAAAGCCTGCGACAAATTCCGGGGTGGTTTTCATCTCTTCCGCAAACTCAGTGATGTTAAAGCTCAGGCTGCCGTCCCGTTTCATCAGGACCTCCCGGTAGATCCTTTCCTCCACGGAAGAATATTCCTTCCAAAATGCAGCCTCTCCCTTGGTTTTTACATATTCAACGACCATGTCGTTCCATTTGCTAAATAAACTCATATTACTCCATCCTTATCCATTGATCGGCACATTCCCTGGCGTATCACCATGTTAAGCCGTGCCGTTTAATTTTCCATTAAAACCTTCTGTGCGCCAGGTTAAAAAACCGATGCTCATTTCCGGTCAAGTTATAAACCATCTTTAACTTTTCCACTGTTTCCTGCTCCGTTTAAGCACCGTTGCCGGCTTGGTGCCGGCAGCAATTACCCCTTGGCTTCAACAGTTATCTTACTTAACTTCCGTATAGCCCGACGGTCTGATCCTGGAGGCCAGCCGCAGGGTCAGCTCTTCGTTCTCGCCGATTTTAGCGCCGGTTTCCAAAATAATATTCTCCACTGTCTTCATGGCCAATTCCGGTACATTATTCGTTCCGGAAAGGTGGCCTAAAATGATCCGCCTGGTTTTTTTTCCCAGGATCTCCAATATGGCCTTGGCAGAATCCTCATTGGATAAATGGCCCAATTCAGACATTACCCGCCGTTTCAGTTCGTAGGGATAGGGGCCGAATTTAAGCATTTCCACATCGTGGTTGCTTTCGATGAGGATGATATCGGAATCCTTGATGCCGTCTTTGATCTCCCTGGTAAAGACGCCCATGTCGGTCACGGTGGACAAGAGTCTGCCAGAGCGATCCTCGACGGTAAAGCCGATGCAGCCTGCAGAATCATGGGGGACCCGGAAGGTCCTGATGTTCAGGTCTCCGATGGAGGTCTCCCCGTTGATCAGCTTTTTGTTCGCCGGGGCGATCCGTCCCAAAGCTGTTTCCATCATGTTCCAGGTTTTCTCGTTGGCATAGATGGGAATATTGTACTTTCTCGACAGGATGCCGGCTCCCTTGATATGGTCGATGTGCTCATGGCTGATCAATATGGCTTTGACTTCCGCCATGTCTTCGGCAATGGCCGCCATGGCGCTTTCAATGGTTTTTCCGGGCAAGCCCGCATCCACCAGGAGGCTGGTGTTATGGGAGGCTATGAAGACGGAATTACCGGAGGATCCCGAATAAAGGGAACAAAATTTCATCAATATTCAACTCTTTCTATATCAGCGCCCAATTGTCGGAGCTTCTGTTCAATATGGGGGTAACCCCGGTCAATGTGTTCGATGTCGGTGATTTCCGTGGTTCCCACGGCAACCAGTCCGGCAATGACCAATGCGGCACCGGCTCTCAGGTCGGTGGCCCTGACCTTGGCTCCGGTCAAATGGGGAACTCCCTCAATGGTGGCCGTTCGGTTGGCGTAGACCGCCAAAGCGCCCATCTTGATGAGCTCATCCAAATGCATGAAGCGGTTTTCATAGATGCTTTCGTAGCAGGTGGAGCGGCCTTCGGCGATGCACATCAGCGCCGTCATGGGCTGCTGGACATCCGTCGGGAAGCCCGGATATGGCAGCGTCTTGATATTGACGCCTTTGAGCCGCTTATTGTTTTTTACGACCAGGGAATCATCGTACTCGTGGATCTCCGTGCCCATTTCCACCAATTTGGAGGTGATGGACTCCAAATGCTTGGGGATCACGTTGGTGATCTCAACCTCTCCGCCGCAGGCAGCGACTGCCAGCATATAGGTGGAGGCTTCGATCTGGTCCGGGATGACGGAATAAGTACAGCCCTTCAGCTTTTTTACGCCGTGGATCCGAATCAGATCCGTGCCGGCGCCCCGGATATCTGCGCCCATGGTATTCAAAAAATTCGCCAGATCCACCACATGGGGTTCCCGGGCGGCATTTTCCAATACGGTGGTGCCGTCTGCCATGGATGCGGCCAGAAGCACGTTCATGGTCGCCCCCACCGTCACCACGTCAAAATAAACATGGGCGCCCTTTAAATGGTCCGCTGAGGCGATGGTTGCACCGCCTTCGAAAATAACCTTTGCCCCCAGGGACTCAAATCCCTTGATATGCTGGTCGATGGGCCGCTCGCCGATGGGGCAGCCGCCCTGCATGTCCACCTTGGCGCTGCCGTACTTGCCCAGCATCGCACCGATCAGATAGTAGGAGCCGCGCATGGCTCTTACCTCTTCCGTGCAGGCATCCAGCCGGTTGATCCCGGTGGGGTCGATCACCAGCGTCTTGTCTTTATAGTCAACTTTGCAGCCCAGATGCTGCAAAATCTTAATATAGGAGTTCACATCAGCTATATCAGGAACATTCTCCAAAGTAACAATCCCCGAAGACATGACTGCAGCCGGGATTATTGCCACCGCTGCGTTCTTGGCTCCATTGATGTCCACTGTTCCGTATAATTTTTTCCCGCCTTTAATGATAAACTTTTCCATTAAGTGCTTCACCTGTCCCTAACGTTTAATAAAATTCCACTCTTTATTATATATCATCTGTCAACTGCTTGTCTTAAATAAATGTCCCGCTTCTATGTTATAC
>CAZOTM010000259.1:0-3387 GCA_964582675.1 uncultured Clostridiaceae bacterium | reverse complement strand
CAATGGCTTCTACCACGTCGTAGGCATGCTTCTGCAGCCGGGCCTGGAGCTCCTGACTGATGGTCAGCATGGGCGCCGAACAAATGGAATCGCCGGTATGGACGCCCACGGCATCTATATTTTCAATGAAGCAGACCGTGATCATGTGATTCTTGCTGTCCCGAACCACCTCAAGCTCCAATTCTTCCCAGCCCAGAACTGATTCCTCCACCAGGATCTGGCCTACCATACTGGCAGCGATCCCCCGGGGAGCAATGACTTTCAATTCTTCTACATTATAAACCAGACCGCCGCCGGTCCCGCCCATGGTATAGGCCGGGCGGATCACCACGGGATAGCCAAGCTCGGAGGCGATTTTTTCCGCTTCCTCCACGGTGTAGGCGGCGCTGCTTTTCGGCATATCAATGCCCAGCTTGCCCATGGCTTTCTTAAACTCGATCCGGTCTTCCCCGCGCTCGATGGCATCGATCTGGACGCCGATCACCTGAACCCCATATTGCTTCAGGATACCGAGTTTATCCAGCTCCGAGCATAAATTAAGGGCCATCTGTCCGCCCAGGTTGGGGAGGACCGCATCCGGCCTTTCCTTGGCAATGATATGGGTCAAACTTTTCACGTTCAAAGGCTCTATATAAGTTACATCGGCGATGCCCGGGTCGGTCATAATGGTCGCCGGATTGGAATTTACCAAAACGATTTCGTACCCCAAACCCCGTAACGCCTTGCAGGCCTGGGTGCCGGAATAGTCAAACTCACAGCCCTGGCCGATGACGATGGGGCCGGACCCAATGATCAAAATTTTACTGATGTCGGTTCTTTTTGGCATAATTCACTCCTGTAGCATTCATGATTTTGTGGATATTTATAAAGCATTTATTGTCAAAACTATTGTAGACCCCGGCCGGCTTTCTGTAAATCAAAATCAGCCCCAAAATATCATGTATATGCATTTTTCAAATTGTATATGTTATCAATGGCTAAATGTTAATGGCGTTGAACTATGGCAACAAGATAAATAAAGTCCTTTCCATCAGGGTAAATAGCTGTGAAGCCAATGGGGCCAGCGGTGCAAGACAACCGGTGACATGGCCGTCAGGATGTTTCGTGGTGAGCTGAACACAGAGAAACTCCACTGAGACGATGTCCCGGCCAAAAGACAGAGAAGGGGGTAAGTAACCATTGCGGATCGACCATGAGTGGCTGTGAAAAATGAATTTAAAGCATAATTATGCTATTAAAATGGATAAATATGCATTGGCTTATGGCTGTGATCATCGTCACACCAGCCTCAGGCTTTTGATGGCAAGGCTGAAGCCGGGAGTGGTTAGCGAGGACGGAAAGCCCCTCCCTGCCAATTGAGTAGTCAAATTGGTTCCGGATCCTCGATCAAGGATAAATCAATCAGTGGTGGATACAATGCCGCCAAAAAAGAAGCCTGCACCGTCAGGCAACAGACTTCTCCAGATTCTCCCGGATGGGAATTATTCTGCCATGGCATGATCCATACAGTCATGGTCCATGGGGATGACCTCTAAGGTACAGTGCAGGTAATGCATGACATGATGCTTGTACATGGGATCATCTTTGCTGACGCCCATAAATGACCCGTCTGCTTCCATTTGGCTGGCTACCATTTTTAGGATATCTCCGGCAGGCTTCACCTCATGCTCCTTTAAGATTTCCACTGCCAGGGCAGGGGCAGCCGGCAAGGCTTTGTCAGATCGGGCGGAGGCGAATACAGGGGTTACGGAAAGCAACGTCACCAGGAGGACCAGTCCGCTAATTTTTTTATACATATCATCAATCTCCTTATCGTTTAGACTTTACTGTATTGTTCAGACTCTGCTTTATGGAGCAGACACGGCTCTTCGATTTGATTTTATAGTAAAACCATGGAGAATCTATGAATTACATCCAGCTTAATAAATAATTCACGGAAATGAGATCCGTGCCCCCGCCATTGAAGGAACCTGAAAGTCACCGCATAGTCTGCTTTTCCTGTCCCTCCAGGGGATTATTGCTTACCGAGCTGATTTTGGGCTTTCGCAATAAATTGATTAAGGGTACCAGGTATAAGAAAAAGGCATAAAGGATACTTTTACGGTCAGCCCCTAAAGTGACCAGGGGCAGGGCGATGGCGACATTCCAGGGGATCAGCACGGCGGTCAGAACTGCAGTGTTTTCCAAATCAACCGCCAATTGGGAGTTGGAAAGATTATTGGCCTTATATATTTTGTCCATCAATTCCTCCGTAAGGATAATGGTCAAAGCCTGGGTGCAGCTGAAAACCGCTAAGAATATACTGGCGATGAGGGTCGTTGGGAAGACGGTTATTCGCCTGCTCAGTTTGACCAGACAGGCTTCGATTTCGAACAGCATCCCGGTTTCTTCAAAGATCCCCGAATAGGCAGAAGCGATCAAAACGATCAATGAGGGATTGACCATGGACAACAGTCCGCCTCCGGACATTATTTTGGCCAGGTTTTCACTGGCAGGGGGGTGGTATCCGAAAATCAGGGTTTTGAAGACATCAACCAGGTTCATCTGTTGAACGAAACCACAGACCAACATGCCCGTCACAACGCTGAACAGCATGGCCCATTTGACCTGGACTTGCAACAGGATCAGGATGAAAATCACTGCGGCCGGCAAAATGACCAATGGGCTCAGCTGAAAATTGCCGGACAGATCATTTAACAAACCATAATCCGCATTGGTCAGGGGATATTTGATGGAGAAAACAGCATATAACAGGACGGAAACGATGAAGGGGAGATTTCCCGTCCGGAACATATTCCGGACATTAGCGTACAGCCTGGTGTCGGTCAATGCCGCCACCAGATTGGCGCTGGAAGAGGTGGGTGAACACCGGTCGCCAAAATAGGCTCCGGAGATGATGGCACCGGCTGCCAGATTCAAGTCCACATGGCCGCTTCTGGCTAAAACCATCAATACGACCCCGATTGTTCCAAAGGTGCCAAAACTGGTCCCCAGAATGAAGGAAACCAGGCAGGTCAGCAAAAACGCCAGGAGGATGAAAAAACTGGGATTGATCCACTTCGTGCCATAAAATACAAAATAGGCGATCGTCCCGCTGGAGCGCCATACGCCGGTGATCAAACCGATGAGGGCAAAAATCTGGAGTACTAAACTGAGTTTTTTCATGCCATGGCTCATCATGGTCAGGATACCGCCGAATTTGAAGCCCCGGTACAACCCACAGGCAATAAACCCGCCAAGTCCGATGAACAGGGGAAGAATGATCTGGATATTGTAAATCACCGATAAAAACAGGGAGATGGTAAAAATAATGACCGCTGCTAAAAAGTCCATGGGGGTTCCTCTCTGGAGCTTGGTTTGTCCCTTTATTATACTAGGGAATACCAC
>CAZOTM010000258.1:0-3397 GCA_964582675.1 uncultured Clostridiaceae bacterium | reverse complement strand
GAGTCAATTTAGCCTCCCTGGGATTGATGGCAGCGGTATCCATAACCTTTGGCCGCAACTCGATCATGGATCCTGTCACAGGCCTTGGCTTCCTGGCAGCCTTCGCCTTGCTGCAGAAAACTAGGATTAATTCGGCATGGCTCATATTGGCAGGGGCTTTCCTGGGTTTCCTGACCACTGTGCTGTAAATGCGATGCTCGGTCCAAAAAGGTTAGAGCAGAGACGGCGCAGTGATGACAGGCAAGATATCAGAGGCCAGATATGACAGGCCAGTATTGAGGTCAGAGATGATCCATCCCAACGAAGAAGCGCTTATAGGCTGAAGGTCGATTCTATGCTATATTATTAGGATCAGGAGAACCGAACATGATATTTGAAAAAAAGACAGCAGTCGCTGAATTCATCCATCGGCCCAACCGATTCATTGCCCAGGTGAAATTAAATGATGAGATCCTAACGGTCCATGTGCCGAATACGGGAAGGCTGAAAGAGATCCTTTTGCCCGGCGTAAAATGCCTGGTCCGCTGCGAAGATAATCCCGCACGGAAAACCAGCCATTCCCTCATCGGCGCCGGGAAAAATGACATGCTCATCAATTTCGATTCGCAAATCCCCAACCAGGTAGTGGCGGAGGCTTTGCTCATGGGCAGGGTCGAATCCCTCCGACAATATGATGTGATTGAGCGGGAAAAGACCTTCGAATCATCCAGGTTTGATTTTAGGCTGAAGGGTGACGGTCTGCCGGACTATTATCTTGAAGTGAAAGGGGTCACCCTGGAGTCGGGAGGGATCGTCAGCTTTCCGGATGCTGTGACGGTAAGGGGCGCCAGGCACTTAAAGGAACTGGCAGCAGCCAAAGCCATGGGCTTCGGGGCAGGCCTCCTGTTCCTGGTGCAGTTGGAAACAGCGGAATATTTTACCCCCAACACGCCGATGGATCCTTTATTTACGGAAAGCTTGAAGCAGGCGGCGGCCAAGGGAGTGGACATCATGGCCTATCTCTCCCACGTGACCATGAAGTCGTTGACCTTAAACCGCCAGATCCCGGTGGTCATAAAAACCTAAGGTGTCGTTGCAAGTAAAAATTACTAAATGATAGTAAAATGAATTAGAGAAAGTTGATGATCGTATGGATATAACCAATAAAGATCTTTTGAAAAACTGCCGCTATTGCCCGAGCTATAAAACAGCGTGTCAGGGCGGAGCGGATGACTGCCTGTGCTTTCGCTGTCCGAGAAATTTGGGCCAGTGCATGAAGGTAAGATATTGCCGGGAGACGGAATCGATATTGGATAACCTGAATGGCAGGGACAGTCTGGGGGATGAGGTTCTGGAGGCCCAGCTCAGAGGGATATTGGAGCGGAAAAAACCGGCTGACTAAAACCTGGAATAGAAAAAGTTTGGATAGGTCGATCCTATCCAAACTTTTTTGGGGAAATCTCTCTAATTGGCTTGAGTTTTGAAAAGCTGAATAAACCGATCCAACACCTTCCAAATGGTTTCCGAGGCACTTACCTTAAAGTCCTCATAGTCCATGGTCGCTCCGTTGTTGGCGTTATCTGAGATGGACCGGAGAACAATGAAGGGCGTCTGGTTCAGATAACAGACCTGGGCAATGGCGGCTCCTTCCATTTCGCAGGCCAGGGCATCAAAATCCTTGACCAGATTCAGGCTTTTACCAATATCGGCAATGAACTGATCGCCGGAAACGATCCGGCCTTTTCGGAGTCCCACCCCGTTTTGCTGGGCGGCATCATCGATGAGGGCAAGCATTGCTTCATCCGCTGGAAAAGCCAGGGTATCCAGATTGGGGATCTGGCCCAATCTCTCCCCAAAGGCTGTAGCGTCCACATCGTGCTGGATCAGGTCGATCCCGGCAACGACATCCAGGGGGTAGATATCCTCTTTGAGGCCGCCGGCTACCCCCACATTGAGGATATGGGTGCAGCCGAACACCTCGATGAGGATCTCCGTACAGACCGCGGCATTTACTTTGCCAATGCCGCTCACCACAGCAACGATTCGCTGGCCGTGCAATGTACCCTTGGTAAAGGTCATACCGGCTTTTTGTGTGGTTGTTTGAATTTCCATATTTCTTAAGATTGGCGCCAATTCACTGTCCATGGCGCAGATGATTCCAAGCAGGCTCATAAATTTCTCCCTATGGCAGACATGACGGAATGCCTTATACTAATTTCGGGTCAGATTTCCCAAACAATAATATTATAGTAAAATAATATGCGAAATGGTTCAACCGGAGGCAGAATGAAAGAAAAGTTTACACGCTCCCAGATGCTCTTGGGTAAATCTGGGATGGAGAAGTTATATAACAGCAAAGTGGTTGTTCTGGGGCTGGGCGGAGTGGGCGGCCAATGCGCCGAAGCCCTGGTAAGAAGCGGTGTCGGGGAATTGATCCTGGCGGACAATGATGTGGTCACTGAATCAAATATCAACCGGCAGATCATTGCCACGGAAAAAACCGTTGGAATGCGGAAGACAGAGGCGGCTTACCAAAGATTTCGCGAAATCAATTCGGAATGTAAACTGGTGCTGAAGGATGAGTTTATTTTAATGAATACTCTGGAGGCGATTATCCCACCGGATGCCGATTATGTCATCGACTGCATTGACACGGTGACTGCAAAGCTGGATGTGGCAGAATACTGCACGAAGCATGGCATTAAGGTCATCTCGGCCATGGGGGCCGGCAACAAGCTGGATCCCACGAAATTCACCTTCACGGATATCTATCAGACCACCGTGTGCCCCCTGGCCAAGGTCATGCGCCGGGAATTGAAAAAGCGGGGCGTGGAAAAACTAATGGTACTATACTCCACGGAGGAAGCCCTCACCCCGGAAACTGAGGAAAGGCTGGAAGATACTGTCCCGGGAGACATGAAGGCCAAACGGCGGACACCGGGCTCGGTATCTTTTGTACCGCCGGTTTCCGGACTGCTGTTAGCCGGCTATGTCATCAGGCAGCTTACGGGGAAATAAGTGGGAAACAAAC
Organism: uncultured Clostridiaceae bacterium; assembly: GCA_964582675.1. Classification (GTDB taxonomy): domain Bacteria; phylum Bacillota; class Clostridia; order Clostridiales; family Clostridiaceae; genus JG1575. The sequence continues at coordinate 387 of CAZOTM010000258.1, read as the reverse complement.
CTGATCACAGCAAATAAACGAAAAATTATGGAAACAAACTGGAAACCAACAGAAGACTGGTGGACCCCCCTACGGATTCACCAGTCTTTCCTTTGGCTGATCTTTATCGCTTGCCGATCAGCCGATATTAATTGGGTAACTTACGTAGGGATCATCTGAACTGGTTGATTTTTGGATTGTAGAAGAAGCCATTGGCTTCCATGTATCTGATCAGCTCAGCCTCATCGATTTGGTTTTCCCCGCAAAAATCCGTAAGGTTTGGGTTCTTCATCCTGAGCCGGGTGTTTATAATCCCATAATATATTTGCGGGTCCATGGCTTTGAAGTTGGCAATATTCAATGCAATCAGCTCCTGACAGTTTTTCGGTTTCGCAATACGCATCGTTA
>CAZOTM010000257.1:3214-3451 GCA_964582675.1 uncultured Clostridiaceae bacterium | reverse complement strand
CGGAGAACAGCCGGTCATGGAACCCGGTCCGTCAAACTGCTTCTCGGTGATCAGTTCCGCCCGGCCGAAACTTTCCAGGATCCGGCGCACGGTCCTGGCTTCTTCGTCCGTGACCAACTCATTGGGAAAGTACAAGGTCATGGCCTGATTGACCAGGGCCGGAGTGTTGGGGATGGTTCGGACCACTTTGACGTCCCGGCCGAACAACTCCGCTGCGTCCCGGGTGGAGATGCCGGC
>CAZOTM010000257.1:0-3173 GCA_964582675.1 uncultured Clostridiaceae bacterium | reverse complement strand
TCTCCACGTTGACATAGTCTCTGATTTCTTCAATGACCTCTTTATAGAGATATGGCTTCACCGATAAAAATAATATGTCCGACGCTCCTGCCACCTGGATATTATCCGTGGAATAGTTTATTTTCAGCTTTTCAGCCTTGCTTTTCAATCCTTCGTAATTTCTCGCCGTAACGGTGATATCTTCCGGTGCGTACCGCTGGGACTTGATCATTCCCTGCACCATTGCTGAAGCCATGTTCCCGTATCCTATAAACCCTATTTTCATATGCCCACTCCTATTCCCGCGATTTTTGACCCAACTGTTTTCCCGGCCCGCTTTCTTCACATTTAGCAGCCGCAGCCTGATGCCATTTCAATCCATCCGGCTGACAGAGACGAACCAGACCGGCCCTGGCATTCTATATTTTGCGTCCGGTCCAATTTTAGGTCCCATTCAAAAGTCCATTTTGAATTGTTTAAATATTTGTCAAATCAGCTCGTTCAATGCAATAAACTTATATAATTTAAATATACCACAGGGGCGAAGCTTCTGAAAACGAAAAGGAGGAATGGTCAATGGCCTTTCTTACACTACACGTCGATCAGGACGGGCAGAATATTTACGCGCAGACCATCGTCAACGCCAAGCTGTCGGACTGCTTCCGGTGCTATACGGAAAAAGACTTGATGGAGAAGTGGTGGAGCGGTCCCGGTTATAAAAACAAGGTATTGAAATTCCATCCGGAAAGCGGCGGCAGCTTCCACTATTTGAACTTCAACTACGAGGGGGCCGAGCTGTATTTTCGCGGCGTCTTCCATCTGGTCGAGAAAGACCATTTGATCATCCAGACCCTTGAAGCTGAAAATCCCGGCAGTGAGCCCATCGTCTCCCTGGAAAAGATCCTGTTTGAAAAGGTGGATGAACAGACCACCCGGATCACCAACCTTTCCACCTTCCAGTCCAAGGACCAGTTAAAAACTATGGTCCCCACCGACATGCACCAGGGTTTGTCCCAGACCATGAACCAGCTGGAGGAGTGCGCTGCCTACCTATCCAGATAATTTTAAAAGCGGTCAAGTCCAGCTCAATGCTGAATTGACCGCTTGATTTTTGATTCAGACCCGATCAGACCTCCGGGTATATGCCTGCCAGAGCGCTTTAAAGTAAGATTCCGTTGATCGGATCAATAAGCCTTAGCCACGTATACCATGGTTTCGGCCGGCTTGCCGCAGCAGATGCAGGTATCGGCCAAATGCTCCTGCTTCTCCGGCAGGCAGCGGATGGTTGCGCCGGTATCCAGCTTCATCTGGTCCTCACAGTCTGTCTCGCCGCACCACATGACCTTGGCAAATATGCTCTTGTCATTGAAGGCTTCCAAGAAGTCATTGTAGTCGGTGAATTCAAAGGTGTTTTCCTCCAGGCGCTGCTTGGCGCGGTTGAACAGGCTAGCCTGGATATCCTTCAGCAGCCCTTCCACGGTGTTTTTCAGATCCGCCTTATCCACGGTCTGCTTCTCCAGGGTGTCTCTGCGGACTAAGACCACCTGATTGTTTTCAATGTCCCGGGGACCGTATTCGATCCGGATCGGCACACCCTTCATTTCCCATTCATTGAACTTCCAGCCCGGGGTGTAGTTGTCCCGGTCGTCAAGCTTGACCCGGAAATCCCGTTTCAGTTCATTGAACAGCGCCTCAGAGGCTTCCACTACTCCCGCTTTGTGCATGGCCACCGGGATGATGATGATTTGAGTCGGGGCGATGTTAGGAGGCATGACTAAGCCGCGGTTGTCCCCGTGGGTCATGATCAACCCGCCGATGAGCCTGGTGGAGGTACCCCAGGATGTGGTCCAGACATGCTGTTCCCCGCCGGCCCTGCCCTGGAACTTGATATCGAACATCTTGCTGAAGTTTTGCCCCAGGAAGTGGGAGGTGCCCGCCTGAAGCGCCTTGCCGTCGTGCATCATGGCTTCCATGGTATAGGTCTCCACAGCTCCGGCAAACCGTTCCTTGGCGCTCTTTCTGCCCCGGATGACCGGCATGGCCATCTCATCCTCGGCGACCTCACGGTAGACCTCCAGCATCTCCAGGGTCTTGTCTACTGCCTCTGCCTCGGTTTCATGGCAGGTATGGCCTTCCTGCCACAGGAATTCAGCCGTTCTCAAAAACGGCCGGGTAGTTTTTTCCCAGCGGACCACATTGCACCACTGGTTCATTAAAACCGGCAGATCCCGATAAGAGCTGATCCATTTAGCATACATGTAGTTGATGATCGTCTCCGAGGTGGGACGAATGAACAGCCTCTCTGCGAGCTCCTCATCGCCGCCGTGGGTCACCCATAAAACCTCCGGAGCAAAGCCTTCAAAGTGATCGGCCTCTTTTTTCAGGAGGGATTCGGGAATGACCACCGGGAAATAAGCATTTTCAACCCCGGTTTCCTTAAACCGCCGGTCCATCTGCTTCTGGATATTTTCCCAGACCGCATAGCCATAAGGCTTGATCACCATACAGCCCTTGACCGGTGAATAATCCACCATATCGGTTTTGACGACGACATCGGTATACCATTGGGAAAAATCCTCCTCCATGGAAGTGATCTCTTTTACGAATACAGTTTCTTTTTTGCTCATAATGCCTCCTTAGTTTTTGAATTGCCAAATTCACATGTTGAATCTAATTGACCCGCTTCCACTGGATGATTCAATATATTTTTATGTTTTTCCGCTTCGATCCCTGGTGTTTATGCCCCTGGTTAAACAACCTATGCAGGCGGTCTCCGGGACCCCTTCAATCAAATCAAAAAAGACTTTCATCCAAGGGACGAAAGCCGTGGTACCACCCAAATTTGCTGTGAAAGCCTCAAGGGTTATAACGTCACCAACGCACAAGTTTATTGCGGACTCCAAAAGCGGGATTTCAGAAGAGTTCCCCGTCTGCCCTCTCAGTCTTGGGACAGATTTCCTGTACAGGTGCCTGTTTCTTACTGTTCTTTTATCATTGTCTATACCACAAAATTTTATACCATGAAAGAATTCTTGTCAATTGTTAGGCATAGCAGTGAAATTATGGTAAATGGTAAAACTAAATTGAAAAATAAATTCCTCTCGTTTGGAGGCTCTTAGTGGAAATTACCAAAAAAATGGGGGCTTCGCTGTTTTAAGTGGGTGACATGATTTGAACCGTTCCTGGCTGTAGTT
>CAZOTM010000256.1:0-3469 GCA_964582675.1 uncultured Clostridiaceae bacterium | reverse complement strand
AACTGGCCAAAGACTACACCCTGACGGATGGCAGCGGCTCTGGGGGAACTGCCGAGGTGGAATTTGCCCTGGTAAAAAGTGACTGGCTATTCATCATCAGAAACTGGTTTTGATCAACAGGTGTTGGTAACGCAGCCAACCGCCAACCCTCAACAACCAACCCAACAACTCAATCCCGAAAGCCCGCAATTTATCCCCTCTGGGAGGATAAGCTGCGGGCTTTCAGGTGGTTCGTGGACCATTGGAGGAGGAGCTGCCGGATACCTGGGGATCCTGGTTGGTAAGTAAAAATTTGTGCTGATGATCCTTAATCGGGAATTGGATTCCTCATCCCTAATGCATGGATCAGTCGATGAGCATGGCTTCCTGCTCCAAGCGGAGATGGTGTTCCACCAGGTAAAGGAGACAAGATGAACAGTCGGCCAGTTCGGCCTGCCGGGACAGGCGGAGGAGCTTGGCGGCATACTCGGGGGAGGTGTGTCCGGCCATGGCCTGATAAGCGATTATTTCTCCCAAGTCCATCCGGTGGGGGGAAATATCTGGGAGGATCTCCCGCCGCAGCCGTGCCAGCATGCTGAAACCCCCATAATCGATGTCCCCCCAGTGAGCCCAGGTACAACCCTGTTTCATCGCTTCCCGGACTGCCAGAAAGAAGGTCTGTTTCGAGGGGCTGTACTGGCCGCCGTGGTAGATCACCAATTCTTCACTTGTTCGGTGCCGTTGCAGGTAATCAAAATAATTGGCCCGGTTTTCGATGGTGAGGATGCGAATAACTCCGGGGCCCAGGGACAGGGTTCCTTCCTTCAGATCCCCAAAGCTGAAGCCCGAACCATGGCGCAGGGCTGAGAAGTCCGTCGTCCCTTCCTTGTCAGATAGGCGCAGCCCGCCGCAGAACTCGAACTGCTCCGGGTATTTGACCAGACCCACCTGGCGGAACAGATCCTCTTCCCGAACATCGTCGTCATGCTCCAGATACCTTCGCAAAATGCTCCCCAGACGGCTTCTCACGCCCTGTTCAAAGACTTTGGAATGATCCAGGTATTTCATGGAAAAGACCCGCTGGGTGATATCGCCGCTAGTTTCAGCCTCCAGGCCGGCAATGGCCAGGAACAGCCGCCTGCGCTCCCCCGCCTCTTCCGGGATCAGACTGGGCAGCTTCCGCCGCCCTTCGATCCACTGGGCGGTATCTTTGCAATAAGCCCTTGCCCAATCGGAGTGGACCAGTTCCTGGAGCTCCAGGAGTTCTAAATAAACCTCATCCAGAAAATCCTTCCGGGGCGTCCGCTGGGTGATCTTATAGGCCTCCGTTAAATGATCCAGGTTCAGCCAGACTTTCTCCAGGATATGCCCCGCCTCCCCCTTCAGCCATTGAAACTTGACCAGGTCCAAACGGGCCAGGTTTTGGACGGCATCATTATACTGCAGGCGGCGGTCACTGGACTCGATGTCATAGTCGGGGAAATCACTGCGCCCCCCGTCGTAAAATTTCAGGAGGATCCGGCGGGGGGTGGGCTGGTCTTGCCGGAACGCCAGGCTGTGCTCATATTTATCCAACAGGGCATTGAGGAGCCTGTCTTCATATGAATTCTTCATAAACCACCTCGGCATGTTTGGGACTGAAGCTTTGGACCGTTGTCTGGATGCCCTTCCGGTAGACGCAAAGGTTGCGGTCCACCAGTGTGGCGATGTCCCCGACTTTATCCGGTGGGGCGGACAAGATGACCTGGAAATGGAAGCGGCGCAGCAGCTCGATGCTGCGGATGATCCGCTCCCCATCCATTTTGGAAAAGGCTTCGTCAAAGATGATCAAGCGGGCGGTGGGGTAGCTTTTATCCTTGCCCGTCCGGTAAAGCTGGGCAAAGGAGGCCAAAACGGCGATATAGAACGGCGTTTGGGTCTCGCCGCCGGACTTCTTGCCCAGGGTTTTGGACAGCCGCTGGGTCGTTCCGTCCCGGGATTCCACCTCCAGATCAAAAGTCAGGTAGGTCCGGTAGTCGGTGAATTCCGCCACCCGCTTTTCGTATTCCTGATTGCCGGATCCTAAACTTCCGTCACTGTGGGTGATGATGGCAAACAGGTCATTGATCTCATCCTGGTATTTGGCATTGAAGCTTTCGGAAAGGAGGTTATAGCCCTGGGTGAGCATCTCATCCACGATCATGTCATAGAAGCGCTTGTATTCAGGTCTTGGCACCATGCGGAACCGATAGCTGTCTTCACCGAAGGAGGCGCCCCGGATGGCATTGTTCAGGTCATCGATCTGGCGCCGGGCATTGCTGATGTTGTTTTGCAGCCGGCTGAGGAAATCCTCCTGAAACTGCTCGAAGGCTTTGGCTTTGGCATCCTGGATCCGGCTGAGGAACTCCGGCAGCTTGTTCTCCGTAAGCTCAAGCCAGGCATCATCGTAGACGGAGTTTTCTCCGGCCTTGATGTCAAAGCCCATTTTATACCGGTCATTGTAGGCCCGGCGGTATTCCACCAGTTGGTCCCAGGTTTGCTCCCGGGCATTGCGGGCTTTGGACTGCTCCCGGGGAAAGGCTTCGGCGATCCGAAAGGCTTGGCCGCGGAGGGCCAGCTCCTTTTGGTAGCGGATCCCCCCGGTGGCTTCCACCCATTTTTCCGGATAAAGCAGTTCGACCCGGGCCGCCTGGTCGTCCAGCTCCGACTTAAGCAGGGGGATCCGTTCCGTCTTCAGTGCGTCGCACTGGGCTTCCGCCTTGCCGCTTTGCTTATCCAGCTCCCGTATGAGGTCGTCGGTTTTCCGGATTGCTCCGTCCAGTTCACCGATTCTACGCACCAGGGCATCCAAGCGGGTGGTATCGATGCGGCTTTTCGCTTCTATGAGATCTCGGACTGCCCCTTGGAGCTCCGGCAGCTTGCGGTAGGTTTCACTGGCCTGGAGATGGGCTTTGATTTCCTGGGGACCCAGTGGCTGGAGTTCGGAGGCAGATTTCAAGCCCTCATGGAGCCCCTGGCATTGCGCCTGAAAGTATTTAAGATCCGCCATTTCCGCCTGCAGCGCCTCCAGGCGCCGCTGGATGGCTCCCTGGCCGATGGCCGGCCGTGACCACCGGTCGGGGTGGAGGGCCCGCACCACATAATTGGTGTAGAGCATGCCCTGGGGAGTGATCGCGGTGTTGAATTGACGGAGCTGGTCGATGGCCTCGCACTTTTGCACCCGGCCCAGGGTGTAATCGAGAAAGACCAGGGCCAAAGGATCCGTCGTTTCGAGTTCCTCGGCCAGGCTGCCGGGGCGGCGCTCCATCTTCAGGCGAATGATTTTGGCAATGTCCACGATACCGGTGCCATATATTTTCTGGGCCTGGCGGATCTCGTCATAGACCCGGGCAGCCTCGTTGAACTGCTCCGGCGGGACCAGGAGATAGTATTTCTGGGTGTGCAGGTAACCCTCAATGGCGTTGCGCCAGCGCTCATCCCGGATGTCGGCGGTTTCCGCCACGATCCGGAC
>CAZOTM010000255.1:0-3478 GCA_964582675.1 uncultured Clostridiaceae bacterium | reverse complement strand
GCCGAAGCTCTCCAGGATCCGGCGCACGGCCCTGGTTTCTTCGTCGGTTACCAGGTCATTGGGAAAGTATAAGGTCATGGCCTGATTGACCAGGGCCGGCGTGTTGGGGATGGTCCGCACCACCTTGACTTCCCGGCCGAACAATTCCGCCACATCCCGAGTGGATATTCCGGCCGCCACCGTCACGATGACCGTGGCCACATTGACGTAATCCCTGATTTCTTCAATGATCTCTTTATAGAGATATGGCTTCACCGATAAAAATAATATATCCGACTGTGAAGCCACCTGGATATTATCCGTTGAAAAGTTTATTTTCAGCTTTTCAGCCTTGGTTTTCAATCCTTCGTAATTTCTCGCTGTGACAGTGATATCTTCGGCTGCGTACCGCTGGGACTTGATCATGCCCTGAACCATTGCCGAAGCCATATTTCCGTATCCGATAAACCCTATTTTCATATTTTCCACCTCTTACCCAAATTTAATCTTTGATCCCTGTAACTGGTTGACCTGGCTGATCTCAATGTTCTTTTTGTTCCAATTGATTTATTCGAGGGTTGTCATTTCTCCCTGACTTAACGACACTGATACTATTTACCGGAAAACCCGGCTTGATGTAGCGGTCGATCCTTAAATTCCCCGCTTGGTTTCTCAGCCTGAAAACAAGACGCAATATTCTTAAATATTTATCAAATCAAGTCATTGTCTGCCAGATGATTATATAATTTAAATATACCACAGGGGCAAAACTTCTGAAAACGAAATGGAGGAATGGGCAATGGCCTTACTAATACTAAACGTCGATCAGGACGGACAAAATATCCAGGCACAGACCATCGTCAACGCCAGACTGTCAGACTGTTTCCGCTGTTATACGGAAAAAGCCTTGATGGAAAAGTGGTGGAGCGGTCCCGGCTATAAAAATAAAGTACTGAAATTCCACCCGGAAAGCGGGGGCAGCTTTCATTATTTGAACTTCAACTACGAAGGGGCCGAACTGTATTTTCGCGGCGTCTTCCATTTGATTGAACCGGACCATTTGATCATCCAGACCTTTGAAGCCGAACATCCCGGGGCGGAGCCCATCGTCTCATTGGAAAAGATCCTGTTTGAAAAGGTGGATGACCAGACCACCAGGATCACCAACCTCTCCACCTATCAGTCGAAGGAGCTGCTAAAAGCCGTGGTTCCCGACGACATGTACCAGGGTTTATCCCAAACCATGAACCAGCTGGAGGAATGTGCAGCATCCCTCGCCTGACCCAGTTCAAGCGGTCAATTCACTGCTTTGGTGAATTGACTGCTTGTTTATTTTTTGCATAAATATAAATTCCCCTTGCGAAACCCCTGCCTGCTGGGAGGAATCGGGATGGCGGATCAGGTGGCAAAGCCTGCCGTTGATTTATTTGTTCATAAAAATTGGTCAACGTCATCACTGCCGCCAGGTGAGCCTGCCTGCCCAGGAGTACCCTTCAGGTTCTGATCCTCATACCATTTGCAAAACTATTGTTGCGAAGGTTTTGGATGGTATGAGGCCTGAAAATGCCGCACCGTCATTCATTCCAAAGGATCAAAAAGTGCTTCGAACGAAAGCTCGAAGCACTTGTTGACCATTATAATTCCACCAGTTTGTTGTTCAACTCTTTTAGAGCCGGATAACTTTTCTTATAGAGTTCATATAAACGATTATATTTTTCCACCTTTTCCTGGCTGGGCTTAATGGTTCGATCGATCTTGATGATTGCTTTGCAAGCCTGTTCCACATTCGGGAACAATCCGTCACCCACTGCTGAAAGAATGGCTGAGCCCAAGGCAGGCCCTTCTTCATTATTGAGGATACCTACCTCAATATTAAGAATGTTAGCAACCATATTTTGCCAAAGTTCACTTTTCGCCCCTCCCCCGCATAGGGTGGAGTAATTAACAGTAACGCCTGCCTCGCGGATCACTTCCATTGAATCTCTCAATCCAAAGGTTACCCCTTCAAGAACAGCCTGTGTCATATCCTTTCTGGTGGTTCCCATAGATAACCCGATAAATGCGCCTCGGGCATTGGGATCATTGTGCGGCGAGCGCTCACCCATTAGGTATGGCAGAAACAGGATATTATTCATCCCCAGCTGTTCAAGGGATGGCTGTTCCCCGGAATAATCACCGCTCCCCAGGATTTTGGTCACCCACCAGTCATTGCTTGAAGCTGCACTGAGCATGCATCCTAAAAAATGGTAATTCCCATCAGAATGGACAAAGTTATGGACCGCATTGTTTTTGCCTTCCTTAAAAAGATCACTTGCCACAAATACGGTTCCGCTTGTACCAATGGAAATATTGCACTTTCCATCACCCACCGTGCCGGCTCCGATTGCTGCAGCGGCATTATCACCTGCGCCGGCAACAACCTTGAGTTCCCTGCTCAAGCCAATTTTGTCTGCGATCTCCGGCTTTAAGGTCCCGATGACGTCATAACTTTCGTAAAGTTTCGGCAAGTCAGCCTCTTCCAAATCGCAGATATCCAGCATTTCCTTTGACCATTGTTTATTTCTGACATCCAAAAGGAGCATCCCTGATGCATCCGACATATCCGTTGCCAACTGCCCGGTGAGCAGGTAATTTAAATAATCCTTGGGCAGCATGGCGTACTTCATTCGGCTGAAATTTTCCGGTTCATTTTCCTTCACCCAGAGAATTTTCGGTGCCGTAAATCCAGCAAAAGCGATATTCCCGGTGTAGCTTGAAAGCTTATCCTGGCCGATCACATTGTTTAAGTAATCAACCTCTTTGCCGGTTCTTGTGTCATTCCATAGAATCGCCGGACGAATGACTTGATCTGCTTCATCCAACATGACCAGACCATGCATCTGTCCGTCAATTCCCAGAGCTTTTATTTTTTCCTTGGGAATCCCTTCCGTCAGTTTGCCCAATCCCCTGATCAGTGCCTCGTACCAGTCGGCAGGCTCCTGCTCTGACCAGCCGGGTTTCGGATAGTAAATTGGATATCTTTCGGTCACAGAAGCAACGATGTCGCCGCTTTCATCCATAAGGATCATTTTGAGACCTGAAGTCCCCAAGTCAGCGCCAATGTAGTACATGATCAATCCTTTCCGATCCGGACAACCGCTTTGACAACTTCTTCCTTTTTGTTGATGGCATCCACCAGGGCTTCTTTTACGTTTTCAAATTCATAGGTATGTGTGACAAGATCCTTTACCTTGATTTTACCGGATGCCACTGCATTGATTGCAGTAGGATAGCTGTTTCGATATCTGAATACTGTTTTAAAGGTCAATTCCTTATCCAAAGCCGTTCCGATGGGCAGAGTTTCTTCTCCGGTAGCGCTATAGCCAACCAAAACAATGGTCGCTCCTTTTTTAGCACTTTCAATGAGCTGTCTGGTGGTTACTTGGGATCCGGCTGTTTCGATTCCCAGATCAAAGCCTTTACCGCCAGTGATTTCCATAATCCGTTCCACCGTATTTTC
>CAZOTM010000254.1:0-3505 GCA_964582675.1 uncultured Clostridiaceae bacterium | reverse complement strand
CTGACGCCGTCACAGCTCACAGTGACTGAATCCTGACGGAAGCTGCCAGCTTCATCCGCCCAATAGACCCGGATCCGGAGTATCCCGCCGCCCCGGTTGATGATATCCTCCATTTTGTGCCAGTGAAAATGCATGGGAGCCCTTTGCCCTTCCTTCAGCATCAGGAGTTTTTCTGCATAAGTCTTGCCATTCCGCTCATCCCGGGGATTGCCGTTTCTTAGGGTGATCAAGGAAAAGCCCATGGACTCAAAGTCATTTAAGCCATAGTCTGTGATGTCCCAGCCCAAATGGTTGTCTCTGATCTCGTCATGGTCATGGCCTTTGCCCCGCCACTCCTCCGGTGTATAACCGCAAAACGGCGGCAATTTGAAATGGCAGTCGTTGATTAGTTGCTCCATTTCTCGGATGGCTCCATTGATTTGGGTTCTTTTCATATTCATCTGCTCCTGTTCAAAAATACCAGCTTCCGATCTTTGAGGCGATCTTAAATGCAACCATAAATGCAACCATAAATGCAACCATAAATGGGATCTCAGGCTCGGTAGTGCCGGCAAGGGAAGTCCTCCTGAATCCCCCCCGGAAATAAAAGCGGCCCTTCAACGGAAAAAGTTTTCCGATCGATGGTGCCGCTCATGGTTTTTTTAAAGGTCGGAAAAATTATCCAATTCCTCCAGATATGGGATCGAAGGTTCTGCCCCGGATCTGGTGCAGGCGATGCCGGAGGCCTTGGATGCTGTGTTCAGGGCATCCTGAAAGCTGGCCCCCTTGATCCTGGCGGCAATGTAGTAGCCTGTGAAGGTATCTCCGGCAGCCGTCGTATCCACAGTTTTTACCCGATAGGCGTTCTGACGGTATACATGATTTTGGTTGATGAAAATCGACCCCTGGCTGCCGAAAGTGATGATCAGGTCCTTGCTGACGTACTTTTCGGGAATCTTGTCTTCGATATCAGCGGTGGCGAAGTCGATGCCCCTGATCCCCAGGATTTCCCCCGCCTCAATCTCATTCATTATGAATACATCCACTTGGGAAAGGTCGGTTTTCAACAATGCCTCGTTGACAGGCGACGGATTGAGAATTATTTTAAGTCCCTTCCGGGCTGCTTCTTCAATCAGGTAGGCCAGATTGCTGATCTCATTTTGCAGGACGACTACATCACCAGCCTCGAATTTTTCCAGGACAGAGTCGATATCTTCCCGGGTGATCCGTTGGTTGGCGCCGCCATAGAGGAGGATACAGTTCTGCCCGGTCCGGTCGATTTGGATGATGGCATGTCCGGTCATCTCCCCTGGCACTGCCTTGATCAAACTCGTATCGATCCCATTATCGGCCAGGATCCTGGTCAAAAACGCTCCGTCGGCTGCCCCCACTGCTCCGGCATGGTAAACCTTCTGCCCTGCCCGGGCCATTGCAATGGATTGATTCAACCCCTTCCCCCCAGGGAAGATGTTCAGCTTTTGGGAGAGCTGGGTTTCTCCGGCGATCACAAAATGATCCACACTATACACATTATCAATGTTCAACGAACCGAAATTCAATATCTTCATACAATCACCAATCCTGACTGATTCTTAATTAGTTCAATTTTACCATCATTATCGGCAAAAATGGTTATTTTCGTTTTATCCAGGTGGTTTGTTTTTCCCGGCAGCCCCATACGATTGCGTTCCAGTGCTCACTGCCTGAAACCCTTCGCCGGATTGACCAACTGCGCTCAAATGATAACAGAGGAAACCAGTCCGGGAGATCCGATCGGCCAGGCGGATCAGGATGGTTGTCGCCACAAAACGTTTTACCAACCTATGAAATCATTTTAAAATCAGTCCATGATGATGTCAATGTTTCCTGTCTTGCTGTCCAATTAATTTTAGCATTGCAGCAGCGAGATATTTATGCAAATTTATAGTAAAATAATCTGGAATTGATTCTGCCGAATGGGATACAATCCATCTAAAATCGGTCAACCATAATGGACTTATCAAAATAGACTCATCATATTGGAGAAACCAAAATCGGCAAATCCAAAATCGATCCAATGACTTGCCCAATTTTATAGGCAAAGAATCTAAAATAATTGTCAGGAGAATGGTTATGAGTGTCAGACTAAAGGATATTGCAGAAAGAATCGGTGTTTCCGTTACCACGGTATCCCTGGTCCTGAACAATAAACCGAATAAGATCCCTGAGTCCACCAGGACACTGATCCGCAACGCTGCGGCGGAGATGAACTATCGGCCCAACCAGATCGCCATTTCACTGAAAATGAAGCGGACCAAGACGCTGGGCCTCATCGTACCGGATATTCGGAACAGCTTTTTCTCTGCCTTGGCCAGAGGAATCGAAGAGCGATCCCGTGAACTGGGCTTTACTCTATTGCTCTGCAATACCTCGGACCGGCATATGCGGGATATTGAATATATCAATATGCTGACGGAAAAAAATGTAGATGGTGTATTATACTGTATGTCCTCCGACTCCAACAAAGAGATTTTTATGGAAAGCGTCAACCTGCTGAACGCCAACGGTCTGCCCTTCATTTTGGTGGATCGGCACTTTGACATGGCAGGCGTCATGTCCATCACTTTGGATCATCAAAAGGGCGGCTATCTGGCGACCCGGCATCTATTGGATCTGGGCCACCGAACCATTGCCTGTATTACCGGGCCGACCAATCTTAAGGATGCCGAGGCGCGCCTGTCAGGCTATAAACTGGCACTGCAGGAATTCGGCATCGAACCGCATTCGGAATTGATCCTGGAGGGCAATTACGACTTGAATTCGGGCTATCAGATGACACAGGCACTTATAGCCCGGCAGACCGCCTTTTCTGCCCTGTTTGCCTGCAACGACCTCATGGCTTATGGTGCCTATAAGGCATTAAGAGAACATGGCCGGACCATCCCCGGAGATATTTCCATCATGGGTTATGACAACAGCTTTCTTTCGGATATTTTCGAAGTTCCCCTGTCCACCATCCATCAGCCGGTGGAAAAATTGGGGATCGCCGCCACTGAGCAATTGATCAAACTGGTAGCGGATCCCAATGCAGAGCAGTCCAGCGTCGTATTTGAACCGGAGCTGATCGTCCGAAAATCCACTGCTCCTTTCAAATAATGGGATCGATCTGCCGCCTTGGTACGACCAGGCAGAATTTTTCAGTTTGGTTTTTTTGGTTTTAAGGTCTTTGGTTTTCAGGGAGGAAAACCCAACCGAAAATTTTATTCCCGAAAATTCCCGAAAATTTTATTTTAGATATTTTAGATTTTTCTAAAATAATGTTTGACAGGGATTTTAATTCCTAGTATTATGCTCTTATATGATACGTTGAAACGGTAGAGTAGATAAACGCAAGGATCGACAGAGAGGATACCAAAGCTGAAAAGTATCCGTTCCGGAATTTATCGAAGTGCCCCGTGGAGTAACCGTCCTGAAACAAGTAGGGATGGCGGTAGTTCCCGTTATAAGAACAAAAGTATGATAGTACTTTATGAGAGAAGAAATTCTA
>CAZOTM010000253.1:2386-3505 GCA_964582675.1 uncultured Clostridiaceae bacterium | reverse complement strand
GTGAACTCCGCTTCCGCCAGGCCATTGGCAGAGCTGCCGTCATTTTGGGTATAACCCTTGGATAGCTTGTATTCGCCGGCTTTGATATCCTTGGTCATCCAGTCCAAAACGGCATTAAATGCCTTGCTGTCTTGAGGATTTACCATATACGCAATGGCAATGAAAACCGGTTCCATGTCATTTTTCTCCACCCAGCTTCCGTTTTCCTTTCGATACAGCTGATAGCCTTCGCCCGTTGTGATCCCAGTTTGGGAATTGTTCACCAGGGCATATTTGATCCGATTTTTACCCTCTGCCTTATCGAAGGCCACAATGGTTAAGTGCACCGGGGCATTTTCATCACTTTTGGTCTGGAGCAGCTTCAATCCACTTGCCGTAGATATAAAATAAGCTGCGGTAATGATCCCAATGATCAGGAGCATGATGATGCCCTTGATCAGAAAAGTCTTGTTTTCCTTCATATGATCCTCCTTGGTTCAACCCGCAAGCTGGTCTGGTAACCCAGCAATCCGTAGTTGGCAGTTTATTTCCTGTCCCGTTTCCTTTCACGTTTATTGCCGTTGAACATGGACTGCAGGACCGAGGTAATAATGGCGATGATGATGGATGCCAGGACGCCGGTTCCAAAGCTCGAGACCGTCATACCGGCCATCAGTTGGGCCAGGAGCCTGATAATGAAGCCGTTGATCACCAGGCTGAACAACCCCAGGGTCAATATGTTGATGGGCAGTGTCAGTATGGTCAGGATCGGCTTGATTGTGAAATTCAAAATCCCCAGCACAACTGCCGCAACCACTGCCGTGGCAAGATCATCCACCACAAAGCCAGTCAGAAGTCTTGAGGCGGCAAAAATCGCCACCGCCACGATTAATATCGATTTTATCAGTCTCATGTTGTACTCCTTACAAATGTTGACGTGTGTCCGATTAACATGTCCCATCCAAAGGGATTCCCCATCAAACGGTATGATTTCATCATAAAGGCAGGAAATTAATTCTTCATTAAATTGTAACCCCACGAGACGATCAGAGACGATCAGAGACGATCAGAGACGATCAGAAACGATTGGTGCCAGTCTTTTTAATTGGTCCTCCATGCTGCCCCTTTCAATTTCGTCGC
>CAZOTM010000253.1:0-2286 GCA_964582675.1 uncultured Clostridiaceae bacterium | reverse complement strand
TTTCCCTCGGAAAATGTTATTATAACGAAGTTACCACGTGCGGCTGTAGCTCAGCTGGATAGAGTAGACGGCTACGAACCGTTTGGCCGGGAGTTCAAATCTTCTCAGCCGCACCAATCTGAGGTTGCAGTTCATTCTGCAGCCTTTTTATTTTATTCTCCCTCTCAACTCATCCTAACCAGCTTACTGGAAATGGGCTTTTGCTTTCCATTCATTCACTCTTAATGTTCAGCTGATAAAATTCTTATAATAACCGAGGAGGATTGAAATGAACGAGCGATCAAATATAAATTCTGGACTGTTTAAATTATCAACTTTGGCGTTGATTGTGATTCAACTCCTGACGATCTATTTTGCCTTCACCGGATTCATTTTGAACCTGGGTAATTTATCCGGAATGGATTCCGTCATACCGGATATCCCGGAATTAAGTCCGGATCTTATAAAACTCCTGATATACGCAGTGGCCGGTGCTGTGTTGCTGATCAATCTGATGATCCTATTTGCCTTGATCGGCAAGCTGATCCGGGCGGCCAGGGGAAGATATCTCCCCAAGGGTGTATTTTACCTGTTGCTGATCTTTTCAGGAGTGGGGGCGTTCGGAGTTTGGAGCGAAGTCCAAAGCTTCACGGCGGATATCCTCATATTGATCGCCATGGCCATCCTATCCTTGGTTTGTCTCTTTACCGCCACCCGCTTGAACAGCGGCTTGCCCAAATCCACTTCCCATCGAGGGGCTGGCAGGCCAGGGGATCAAAGGTATGATGACCTGGACGGTCAGATCTATGACCGAGGATCTGCCTCTTCCAATGAAGCTACCCCGGATAACGCCGATCACGGCTATCAATACTACAACCCGGCCTACCAAAAGGGCCCCCAAGGAGGCCCCAAACGACAGTTCCCCGTGGAGAATAAAATAGATCCTGAGAATTACCGCCGCTAAACACAAATAATTAATAAATATAGACAATAATTCTGCAAATGTTAACCGATTTGGTGTAAGATTTTACTATAAAGCGAACTGGAGGTCACATCATATGAATATTGAAACCGATAAACGACAATCCTTATTACAACAGGCAAGTAAAAAATCTTCAATTCTCGCCATAATGGCATTGCTTGGAGTCCTGGGGGCTGGTTATAACTTATATCTGTTCATAATCGACGCTGCCGATAATGTTCTGGAGAAATACTACAACATCGGCCCCATCGTCATCCCAGGGTCCGGCATTGAAATTAACCAGGCTCAGTTGTCAGTAGCTGTTGCCGCCGTTTTAGTCATCATCCCTCTGATTATTTTGATTATGCTCCTTGCCAAAAAAGGCGCCATGAAGCGGTCCCACATCCCCGGCACCGGTTTATACTGGCTTTTAATACTGGCCTCCCTACTGGTCATTTTGACAGCCTTGGGTATCATTCCAAAACTGATCAGCGGCGACAAGGACCTGTTAAATCTCAATACAGCTCTGCCAAATCTTGCAGCAGTTGCCGTATCCCTGATCACCGCCGTTATCTCCAGCCTCACCCTGTTCAATATTAAGAAGGCTTCCTCCTATCCGGACTATATCCCTAAGCCGAGGCCCGTTGATGATTTTTCGGAAGCCTTTGTGGTGGAAAGAGACGACAGCCAGTTCCAACAGGATGGTCCACCAATGGTCGACGGGACAGAACCCGCTGTGGTACATCCGTTCAATGATACAACCTCGGATACCATCGTATTATCCCCCGATGCCCAGGCTGATCTGTCAGATCTGGATCATCCGACAATTGCCATGCCAATGGCTGATTTCAATCCTTATGCCGCAGAGCAGGCCGCCCTGTTTGAATCTACGGCTGAAGCCCTGGTGATCAATGAAGTCCCTGATGTTGAAAGAGACTGGGATGAAGTAACCACATCCCCAGAAGGGGCCACTGAAAGGACCATTGATATGGAAGTCCTCCACGCTGCACCGGCGGCTGCAGCAGCAGCAGCAGCAGTATCTCATTATGAAGCAGCCGGATCAGCGCTTGCTGCAGACCAAACCGCCGCAGAGCCGGAGATCGAAGCTCCTATTCCCGAGATTTATGTGGAAGCGCCTATCCCGGAGACCTTCGTTGAAAAGCCCATCCCGGAAATATACGTGGAGACGCCCTCGGTTGTAAAAGACAGTGAGACGAAAATCATCCGCCGCTACATTGAGCTTCCCGGAGAAGATAAGGTTATCGTCATCACCCGTGAATTCAAGGACGGAGCCCTCACGGTCGAAACCTCCGAAATCAAGGACAAGCTCGATTTGGTTTGATCAC
>CAZOTM010000252.1:0-3507 GCA_964582675.1 uncultured Clostridiaceae bacterium | reverse complement strand
TACCGATCACGTTGTACGATACCAAGGGATTGGAGCTTTCCCATGAATCCCAGGTCAAAGTCAAAGAGGAGATCCAAGGGGAGATCCAGCGGCTGGAAAAGCTGGGCGGTGGGGAGCAGATCCACGCCATCTGGTTTTGCATCAATGCTTCGGCCAACCGCATCGAAGCCGTTGAAGCCGAGTGGATCAAATCCCTGGGGGAAACCTTGCCGGTAATCCTGGTCCTCACGTTGTCCGTCCACAACGATTCGTCCATTGAACTGCAAAAATACATTGCCGGTATGAACCTGCCCATCGCCGGGATCGTCCGGGTGCTGGCCGAAAACTTTCAGTTTGGACCATTCACGGTCAATGCCTTCGGTCTGAAAGAATTGGTGAGGCTCACCTATGATTCTCTGCCGGAGGCAGCCGGTTATTCTTTTATTAATGCCCAAAAGGTGGATATCGACAAAAAAGCGGAAATTGCCACCCGCTGGGCCAAACGATTCATTTACGAAACCTTCCTGGTTGGCTTTGTGCCCATCCCCTTTGCCGATGCCCCCATCATTTCCGCCTCCCAGGTGGCCATGATCGCCAAAATCACCAGTATTTTCGGTGTCACCTATGACAAAGCCATGGTGACTGCAGTCATCACAGGCACCGCCGGGATCGGCGGGGCAGTAGTCTCCGGCCGCTGGCTGGTCACCAATCTGTTGAAATTCATTCCCGGCGCCGGCGCCCTGGCCACGGGCATGATTTCCGGATCCACCGCCGCTGCCATCACTTCAGCCATGGCTTATGCCTATATCAATGTCATGAAAAAAGTCGCCGGGGAGGAATACCGGGGAAAGAAGCTCCTGCCTGAGGAAATCACGGCTTTGATGAAAACCGAGCTTAAAAAATACCGTAACAAATCCTCTGACTTTGAGCCAGGGAACCCAGGGGCTGGAAAACCTTCCGGAAAGCCCTTTCCCTCGGGGGGCAAGGGAGAGTCAAATGCTGGTGATGGAGATAGTTTTGTGTTCAGGGATAAACAGGGCAATCCCATCCAGGGGGAATAACCTGTTCGCCTACGTTCGGATCATGGCCCGAAAAAGGCAAAGCAGTCCGCAGTAATGGGAAAAACCTCCTTAACAGTACTCTGACCAAACTGAGATAACTGAGATAACTGAGATAACTGAGATATCTGAGATAAATGAGGCAGCTGAAGTAAATGGGTTGAAAAAAAGGCTTCCAAACTTGTTTACACTTCAAAATCGGCGATGGGTGATCCTGGTGGATGGCCCATCGCCGATTTTGATTGGCTGTTTTTATTGCAGATCATCGATGATCTTTTTTAAAACAGGAGCTGTCTGTTTGATCTATTTGACCGCCCGGTCCCAGAAGCGCATCTCGGTCAGAATCTGAATGAATTCGTCCACAGGGATGTCCTCGCCCAGCATGACACCTGGCTGATCCGTCTGAACGGCAGCGGGAAGCCAGCTGGCAACGGCAGAAAGGACAGCCATGGGTTTGAAATGATTGTAGGTGTCCTTGGCAAAATCCTGGAAATGCATGGGGAAGGAAACATCTTTGGGTAACTTACCGCCAATAAAGATGGCAGCGTCATATAGAACGGAAGCGGCTGTCAGATGGGTCTTTTTTGGTAATAGGCTGGAGTCGGTCCCCTTGATGAGGTCCAGTTTATAAGAAATGAACTCCGGTACGGCCTTGACCGCCTTGAGCCCTGCTTCCAACGCGCTGACGAGGTTGGAGTCGAATCCATCAGTGACCCATATGGCAACCTTCAGTGAGTCAGGTTTTTTCGGTGTGTTCGCCTGACTTAGAGCTGGAGAGACTTTGTCGTATTCCACCCCGGCTTTTTTCGTGACTTTGGTGCCGATCTTTCCGGCGACAGCTTTGGCCAGGTTTGGTTCGATTTCGCTGAGCATGTCCGTCACCTGCTGACGAATGGACAGGGAGTTCACCATTTGCAGCTCGAATATAAAGGCATCACGGAGGTGGTCCTGTTCGATCTGGCTCAGGGAGCGGAAGAACATTAGAGCCTGGGAATAAAAGTCCTGAAAGCTCTCGCTGCGGTTTCTGACTTTCCTGCCTTCGACTTTTTCCTGGTAAGTGGCAAACCCGCCTTGGTCCGGCGGAACTGGGGCAGGCGAATTACCGTTCAAGGAATTGACGTGGTAACTGGTATTGCCCTGGTGGATCTGCATCTGATGATAGCCATCCCGTTGATTGTTGTAGTAGGGCACCACCGGCCGATTGATGGGGATCTGATGGAAATTCGGTCCACCTAATCGGATCAGCTGGGTATCTGTGTAGGAAAAAAGACGTCCCTGGAGCAGGGGATCGTTGGTAAAATCGATGCCGGGAACGATGTGGCCAGGATGGAAAGCGGCTTGTTCCGTCTCCGCAAAGAAGTTGTCAACATTCCGATTCAGCGTCATTTTACCGACAATGCGCACTGGGACATCCTCCTCGGGCCAAAGTTTGGTGGGATCAAGGATATCAAAGTCCAGGCTGAATTCATCTTTCTCGGGCAGGATCTGGACACCCAGCTCCCATTCAGGGTAGCCCCCCGTATCAATGGCTTCCATTAAATCCCGGCGATGGAAGTCTGGGTCCTTGCCGTTGGTCTTTTGGGCTTCGTCCCAGACTTTGGAATGAACACCCAACATGGGTTTCCAGTGATATTTGACGAAATAGGCCTCCCCTTGAGCATTGACCCAGCGGAAGGTATGGATGCCGAAGCCTTCCATCATGCGCAGGGAGCGCGGGATGGCCCGGTCAGACATCGCCCACATCATTTGATGGGCGGATTCACGGTTATTGGCGATGAAATCCCAGAAGGTGTCATGGGCCGAGGAGGCCTGAGGCATTTCGTTGTGTGGCTCGGGCTTGACGGCATGAATCAAGTCCGGGAACTTGATGGCATCCTGAATGAAAAAAACGGGCATATTGTTGCCGACCAGGTCGTAATTACCCTCCTGGGTGTAGAATTTGACGGCAAAGCCGCGGACATCGCGTACGTTGTCGGCAGATCCTCGGGAGCCGGCTACAGTGGAGAAGCGGACAAAGACCGGTGTCTCCAAAGCCGGATCCGACAGGAAATGGGCTTTTGTGAACTCAGCCAGGGACTCATAGACCTGAAAGATCCCGTGGGCCCCAGTGCCCCGAGCGTGAACGATGCGCTCTGGGATGCGTTCATGGTCGAAGTGGGTGATTTTCTCACGAAAATGAAAATCTTCCATGAGGGTCGGGCCCCGGTCACCGGCTGTGAGGGAAAATTCATCCTCAGACAGCTTTAGACCCTGATTGGTGGTCAAAGGCTTATCTGTCTGGTCGACGCGCTCCAGGTCCAACTGCTGGAGTTTTTCATTGGTTGGTTGATCCTTCGGCGGTGTCGGATGGTTTTTCTTGGTCTGTTTCATAACTTACCTCCCCATATCAATTTTTGCTGATTTTATTGCTTTTAGCGTAATTGCTTTTCAAGGGGTGTTCCTTAAAGATTGGCAATGTTTACATATAATT
>CAZOTM010000251.1:0-3537 GCA_964582675.1 uncultured Clostridiaceae bacterium | reverse complement strand
AATAAATTCACTCCGGGCACCTATACCACCACGAAAATGGCGAACAATGGTCCATTGACGATTTCTGTTACCTTTACCGAGACTGCCATTGAAAAGATCCTGGTGGACAAAAGCACTGAGACTTTGGGACTGGGAAATGTGGCGATTGAAAACTTATCGGATTTAATCATCAAAAATCAGTCTTTGGATTTGGATAGTATTTCGGGTGCTACCTATACCAGTGGGGCTTTCATTGCGGCAGTGAATGACTGTGTAGAACAAGCCAAAGGCGATGTGGATGCCTTGAAGAAAGTACCCCTGGCCCTGGAACCAGCCGGTCATGAGGATCTGACCGTTGATTTGGTCGTGGTAGGAGGCGGCAGTTCCGGGATGACAGCAGCCACCCGTGCTGCCCAGGAAGGACTCAACGTGGTGATCCTGGAAAAGATGGCCTTTACCGGCGGCGCCAGCATGATCGCAGGGGGAAGCATGGTCATTGCCGGATCGAAGCTGCAAAAGGAAAAAGGCGTAACGGATGATACTCCGGAGATCATGGTGGAAGATTTCCTTGCCAATGGAAGCAATTTGAATGATCAGCAATTGCTGAATATGTATGCCCAGAACGTTGGTCCCACCATTGACTGGGCTATGGAATTCCTGGGATTAAAATTCACCGGTGATCTTCAGTTCAACGCAGAATATGCCAAAGACCGGGTCATTGGATTGGAAGGCGGCGCATCCGGCTATGGCCAGACCCTTCGCCAGGCACTGAATAAATCCAATGCCAAGCTCTACCTGGAGACCCGGGCAGAAAAGCTCATCGTGGAGGATGGCAAAGTTATAGGAGTGGAGGCTAAGTCCAACAATGGATCCACTTACACCATCAAGGCAAAAAAAGTCCTCCTGGCAACCGGGGGCTTTGGTAATAATGATGATATGCTCTCTGCAGAATTGAAAGACGTCCTTTATTATGGACCCATGTCTTCCACCGGCGATGGACATACGATGGCAAAGGCAGTGGATGCCAAGTTCCAACTCATGGACTATGGCAAGCGCTATCCCAATGGTGTGGAAGTTGCCAAGGGAATCGGCAAGTCCACCATTTATGGTAATTTGGCAGCCTTTTCAAAAAGCGGGATCCTGGTAAACAAGAGCGGGAACCGGGTAGTCAATGAACGGGCCTCCAACAAAGCCATTCTGACGGAACAGCTTAAGGCTGAAGGCCAGCAGCTTTATTTGGTGATGGATGGAGCCACTTACGAGGCGTTTTCCAGCAATCTGGCGGCTAACAGTATCACCAAAGAGGATTTGGAACGCTGGATCGCCAACCAGGGGAAAAGCACTCCTGTATTGGTGAAGGCCGATACTTTGGAAGCTGCAGCAGCTTTGGCAGGTGTTGATGGAGCAACCCTGAAAATGACCGTTGAAAAATACAATGGATTTGTTGCCAGCGGAATCGATTCGGAGTTTGGTCGGAAAGCCGATTATATGAAGTCTGCCATTGGCAATGGTCCGTACTACATCATTGAACAAAAACCAAGATTTGCCACTACTATGGGTGGGGTCGTGGTCACAGAAAACATGCAGATCCTCAATGCAGATGATCAGCCCATCGAGAATTTGTATGCCGCAGGTGAACTGGTCAATGGTGTTCATGGCGATGACTCAGCACCAGGTGCCAATCTCGGCTGGGCACTGACCTCTGGAAAACTGGCGGCGGATGCCATCATCAATGCCTTAAAGTAATCCGACGATGGGCGGGGTATCAGCCGAAAAATGCGAATGGCTGGCCCCTCTTGGTCACCAATCAGCAAGCGCCAGATTTTGGCCGCTTGCTGATTTTATTTGACTGGTGTGGAATATCCTTGAAAAATAGTTGAGGGAATCCTGCAGGAGTCTGGGTATATTACTATGGTTTACCCACTCTTTGAGACCTGATTATCACTGAAAAGAAGGGGCCTGTCTCAAAAAAAGACGTTAACTAAGCACTTTGCATAACACCGGATAGAACCACAGGGCAGGTCCAGTTCTTTTGCAGATCCATTAATGCTATAATGTCTCTTGAAAACAATGGGAGGTAACGCTCATGAAACTTAATAAATTGCTCCAGGATGCAGCGATCCTGGAGATGAAAGATCCGGATCTCTCGGTGGAGATCGACCAAATCACCAATGATTCGAGAAAGGTCACGCCCGGGTCTGTCTATATCGCCATCAAGGGCTTCCATCGCGATGGCCATGATTTTCTGCCGGAAGTCTTTGCTAAGGGCTGCCGGGCGGCTGTGGTGGAGCGGATCATCCCGGATTGTGAAATCCCCCAGTATCGGGTGGCTAACTCCAGAATTGCCTGGAGCAATTTGTCAGCGGCTTATTTTGATCATCCCACCAGGTCCATGGCTGTCCTGGGGATCACTTCCACCAATGGAAAGACCACTGCTTCCTTCATGCTCGATGAGATCCTGCGGGCGGCCGGCCTCATCACCGGCTTGATCGGTACGGTTAAGATCCGCTTTGGCGATGAATTGGTCCCGGCCTGGATGACCACTCCGGAATCCTTTGAGCTGCAATCTTATTTTGCGAAAATGCGGGACAAAGGCGTCCAGGCAGCCATCATGGAGGTTTCCTCCTCGGCCCTGGAGCAATATCGGGCTCATGATGTTGATTTTTCCGTGGTGTCGTTTAATAATTTTTCCCGGGAGCACATCGATCAGCATGGGACCTATGAAAAATACTGGGAGGCCAAATCTTCCATCATCACCAAGGCCAAACCCTCCACCATCACCGTCATCAACCTGGATGATCCGGAAATAGCCAAAACCAGGGGGATGGGGGAAGGTCCCCAAATAACCTATTCAGCGGATTCCAAGCTGGGGGATATTTACCTGGAAGATTTGAAGTTTTCGGGCAACACCACGACCTATCAGCTGGTGGTGAAGCGGGATATCCCTCTGGGCGAACGGACCCTGCCCCGGCAGACCCTGGAGATCCAATTGTCCATCCCCGGGCTCCACACAGTGAGGAATTCCCTGGCCTGTGCTGCCATGGCGTTATCTTACGGCATTGCCGGGGTCCATATCCAGGCAGGCTTGAAGCGCTTTGGCGGCGTGGAACGGCGCTTTGAGCAGATATACGACAGGGAATTTAAAATATTTGATGATCATTTTGCCAATGGGGACAATATCAACGTCACCATGGACAGCCTGGCAAAAATGGACTATGGCAGGCTCCATATCGTTTATGCCATCCGGGGCAACCGGGGGCTGACCATCAACACGGAAAACATCCGGGCCATGGCTAAATGGCTTCCCCAAATCCGGCTGGGCCGATTCATCGGCACGGAGACCAGGGGCGAGGTCACCGGCAAAGATTTGGTGACACCGGAAGAAAAACAGGTGTTTTTCCGGGAATTGGAAGCGGCCGGGATCACCCCGGAGTATCGGGAGGAGCTTCGTGATGCCATTGTATGCGCCATCGACACGGCGAAGGCCGGGGATATCATTCTCCTGGCGGGCAGCCAGGGGATGGACAAGGGGGGCAGAAAGGCCCTGGAATATCTGGC
>CAZOTM010000250.1:1454-3540 GCA_964582675.1 uncultured Clostridiaceae bacterium | reverse complement strand
TAGCTGCTTGCGATACGATTAACTCAAGATAAAAGTTAGGAGGAATTAAAATGTACAACAAATTTAACTGGTCCAATTTTGATCTGGAGTTTCTCATGAGCGTACTGAAGAGCGACAAGACACCGGAAGACAAACGCCCCACCTTTGATGCCGAGGAAAGCTATGAACTGTCACCCTTTATGGATAAGATCACTCCACACCCATCCTATCAGTTGGTCATTGACTACCGCAGGGAAATCGAAGATCATTTATTCCGGCGAAATCCTGAGTTGGTCGTCTCAGTTTTTGGAACTGGCAACGGTGATAACCCCAACAGCCTCCTGCGGGAAATCACCAAAAAGAAAATGGGGATGCTGCTGGCCAACCGCTACATGGTCGCCTTATGTCGGATCGGCTTCAATGATCCGGATTGGAACATGTCCGAATACACCAAACCGGTGGTCATCGACCTAAAAAAATCCAGCCCGGTCGACCCCCAGCTCTTCGGTTTTCAGAAGGACGCAGTGGACAAGCTAAATGCCTTTGTTGCTCACAAGGTTCATAAAAGTGGCTTTGTCGTCATCCCCACCGGGGGCGGCAAGACCCGGGTGGCCGTCACCTTCCTGCTCAGGGATATGATTTCACAAGGCTACCAGGTAATCTGGCTTGTCCACCGGCATATGCTCATCGACCAGGCCGCCGATACCTTTAAGCGGATGAGTCCCTTGATACTGAAAAATGCTCCGGACAAGGAGGAGTTCCGGTTCATGTGCAGCTCCGGAAAACACGGCACCATCAAGGCGGCATCAAAAGCGCAGGACCTTATGATCCTTTCTGTGCAAACCGCGGTCCGTAACCTGGACTTTCTCAAAAACAATCTGAAAGAAAAAGTCATCATCGTGGTGGACGAAGCCCATCATTCGGTGGCCCCCAGCTACCGCCGCATCGTCAATCAAATCCGCACAAAGCGCCCCGAAGCGCTGCTCTTAGGCCTCACCGCCACTCCGATCAGGGCCAGCGATGGCGGGACCTGGAACCTCAACCGGATGTTCGAAAATAACTACATTTACAAAATTGCGATGAGCGAGCTCATCAAAGAGGGGGTATTGTCCCAGCCCCAGTTTACCAGGGTGGACACCGGCCTGGATTTTGAACCGCAAATCACCATCAATGAAGGAAAATACATCGACAAGTATGGCGAACTCCCCGCCCGCCTCATCAATGAGATCGCCCTGTCCAAGCAGAGAAATGGTGTGATTCTGAAACAGTTTTTCAGCCGCCCCTATGGTAAAACACTGATATTTGCCATGAATATCGTCCATGCACAAACCCTGACCGATGATTTGACCAAGCGAGGCGTGAAATGCGGCTGTGTGTATTCCGGCAAAGACAATAACGAAGCAATCATCCGGGCATTCGCCAATGATCGGCCCGAGGGTAATCAGGATGAAAGTCTGGATGTCCTGGTCAATGTGAACATCCTCACCGAAGGGAGCGACGTTCCCGGCATTGATACCGTATTTCTGACCCGGCCGACCCAGAGCGAAGGTCTGCTCATGCAGATGATCGGCCGGGGCATGCGCGGCAAACGGGCCGGAGGCACGGAAACGGTGGAGATCGTGGATTTTGTAGATAAGTGGGATGTGTTTGCCCGCTGGCTCGATCCGGAATTTATTCTCAATGGAGGCGATGAACCCCATCCTTATCCGGACCCTCAGCGGGGTGAGCTGGTCCAGATCCCCTGGAGCACCATCCGCGCGATTTACCGGGACATGGGGGCCATGGAGGGGCACATCCTGGAGAGCTTGACGATCCCCATTGGATGGTTTTCCCTGGATGATGAAGGAGAGCCCTATACTCTACTGGTGTTTGAGAACCAGCTGTCCGGCTACATGGAGATGCTGCGCAACCGGCAGGATCTGGCACAAGGCCCTGATCTGTCAGAGGAACAAGTACTGGAGCGCTTCTTCAGCGCCATGGGATCAAAACCCACTGCCCATGGAGCAGGTGTGTTCTGGAACCATCTGAGAAACCTTGGCACCACTCCGCATCTGAATTTTTTTAAAGAGCGCAAGGAAGTGGATGTGTACGCCGTTGCCCAAAGGCT
>CAZOTM010000250.1:0-1444 GCA_964582675.1 uncultured Clostridiaceae bacterium | reverse complement strand
ATACCGGAAAGGGTGCACTACTCGACCGGAATATCCATCTACGGCACACTGGAAGAATACCGGGAGCGGATTTTCAAAATCATCAACTACCAGGCCGTCCCGGCTACAGACAAGGTTGAAGAAATACCCACTGAGCTGGTCCCATTCCCAATGGATAATGCATATGACCTGGCGCAGCTCTACGAGGAAGTCAAAGAAGAAATGCGGGAGCACCTGGGGGGCTGCACTGAAGATACCGGCTCCGTCCAATGGACACGCAAGCCTTACCGGAGCTTTTTCGGCCGATACTTCGGTGAGTCGGGCAACATTGAGATCAACTGCATCCTGAATTCCCTTGCCGTACCTCGGGAAACGCTGAAGTATGTGCTCTACCACGAAATGCTCCACCGCCGCTACTGGTACCACGATAAAACATTTCGGACCATTGAACATCAGTATCCCAACTACACCACCCATGAAAAATTCCTGGATGCAGATTTCGGCGATTTTCGATTCGATTATTAAGGAGGTTCAGCCATGTCGATGTATGCCGCTCCCTATTGTTTAAGATGCAGTTGTTTTAGAAAATCGCCTCAGTTTATCGGTGATTCCGCCGCTTGCTCCCAGTATCCCCAAGGCATACCCAAAAAAATTTTCTTCCAAGCCGGCCGCTGTAAAAAAACACCGGATAACCCCAGGGAGAATGAGTTTTGGGGATCTCCATTTGAGGAGGATAAATGAAGAAGGCAGGCTCACAAATCCCCTGACCAGGGGATCCGCCGGAAAAATGGTGGGGGAATACCTGCCAAAGCCTGAAAATCAGAAGACCGGCCGCAAAACCACGACTAAGAAGGCTGAGACAAAATTTGATCCACAAGATCAGTTGAGCAAGAGCGACCCCCCTAAGGATCAGCCTTTCCTGATAAATTTGGAGCGCAGTCCGGGGAAACAGGCTGAATCAGGCAACGCAGCATAGATTAAGGAACTGTTCATTCTTCAGCCATGATAAAAAATAAAAACCAAGGAGAGGTAAAAATGGACCTGACAGGAGAAAAAGTTAAGCATATCAATTTGGGGATAGGCACCATCCTGCGTCAGACAGAAACGAAGAGTGGAAGATATCTTTGGATCGCCTTTCCCGATGGAGAGAAGGAGTTTCAGGATCCCCAGTCGTTTGTCAAATTATTGGTCTTGCAGGACGATAGCAAACAAATTGAAATTCAAGGGCTGCTGGAGTCAATCAAAGAACCCGAACCACCTGTACCGCCCATTTCAACCAAACCCCCATCAACGCCACCTTCCCCATCTACACAAGGAGCAACCACCAAACTTGACCCATCCACCCAGCGGCCTTCAGATTCCGGGGTTAAGACAGTCAAAAAGCCTCCGATTAAGAAAGTAAAAGATGAAGACTGCAATCTGGCCATCAAATGTACTTTTTGCGACGGTGGAGCAACCGAAGCTT